>CAYTMN010000008.1:25672-26031 GCA_964438925.1 uncultured Candidatus Peribacteria bacterium | reverse complement strand
GTTATAGGAAGTCTCAAGATGAACTATAGTTTCAACATCTCCGTTATACGCGGACTTATATAAAAAAAAGACCAATAAAAAACCCCGCAATTGCGGGGTTTTTTGTGTGAAAAACTATACGTGTTTTGCAGTCTTTTCTTTGAGTGTTTCTATCTGTTGTACTCCAACCATTTGTTCTACTGGTTTTCCATCTTTAAAGATGATAAGAGTAGGAATACTCATAACTCTAAACTTTGCAGCGAGAGCAGGAGCTTCGTCTACGTTTACTTTTCCAACCTTTACTCCACCAGCATCTTGAGCAAATTGACTTAAAATAGGAAGCATAACTTGGCAAGGTCCACACCATTCTGCCCAAAAAT
>CAYTMN010000008.1:22206-25662 GCA_964438925.1 uncultured Candidatus Peribacteria bacterium | reverse complement strand
CTCATTGAGCGCTACTACTCCTTCCATAAAACTATAGTAAAAAATAAATACACGCCAAATTATATACAATTTTTTGTAAGTTCAATAAAAATGGCTGGACAATTTATGTTTTTAGAAAACACAAATTTTTCTTACCTATCTCTTACTCGCACTTGCTATACTGACCTCGTTACTTTTTAAGACGAAAAGAACTATGACTTTAGACACACAGATCGTAAAGATATGCATACGATACAATCGTACTATCCTTTCTGTGATGCTACTGTGCTGAGTATTTCTTCTTTGAGTACTTTTTGGTTCACACTACCGCCTAGAAATAAATACAAACGGAGGAGTACAAATCAAAAGTATAGAACAAGGAATATAACAAGATACACATTTTCCATACGGTATACTATAGCTCACCCAACACCAGATACATGTTGCTACAACATACAGGTTCGATTGGGAAGCTACACATATACACTCGAGAAATAGGCGTACTCATATTCACTTCCATCAAGTAATACAAAGTCACTCACCCGAGTGATTTTTTTGGTGATATTTTCTTACTTGACTCTTACTTTCAAAGTGTATGATGAGCGCGTTACTTTTTAACAAAAAAATATGAACGAAGAAACAAAAACAACAAAAGATGTAAAAGAGTGTAGCGTTGCACTTGTCAGAAAGTATCCACACGCTGTAGTAATAGTACTTCTTATCATCGCGTTTCTCCTTGGAACTGCCGTAGGAGGAGCAGGCCACAGAGGAGGAGACTATAGAGGACGTATGGATAGAGATGGAATGTGAAGAGGAGCATATGAAAAAGATATGAAAGGATATAAAAAAGATGCAGAGGCACCTATGCCAGCACCTCAAGAAGCACTTCCTGTAACAGGAGTACAAGTAGCTCCAACAGATATGCCAACTCCTGAAACTCCGGCACCAACTACAGGTACAGGAACAAACTAATACACAAACACAAACACATACACAAACACAAAAAAAGCCAAAGAAAAACTCGCAAAAAGCGAGTTTTTTTATACCCCCTTTTTTTGCATCTATTTCAAAAGTGTGTTACCATAAACGAGTATACACTAAATACCATATATGATACACAAAAGATATAGACTCATGCAACAATTAGGAGTTGAGGCTGGACAAGCAACAGACCCTACAAAAAAACTCACAAAAAAAGACATAGACTTCGGTTCTAAAGAGGCAAATACGCAAGTACAAAAACTCAAGTCAGACCTCGAAGAACTCCAAAAAGTACAACTCTCAAAAGAAAAAGCAGACGAGATACTCGAAAAACTCAAGACACTCAAGGCTTCTGAAAAAGTCGTAGGACAGTCACTCGTTCGTCTAGAGACAGGACTCAGACTCATACTCCAAGACCCAAAAGATACTGCCGCTATAGAAGGAGTTATGGGAGAAGACAAGCAAGAGATAGAGAGACTCCAAGAGACGATTTTAGGACTTAAAAAAGAGCTTTTTGAGATAACAGAAAAAAGTGGAGCGATACAAAGAAGTGCGGAAACACTCAAAAGCAACCAACTGACAAAACAAGAGATAGAACAGTTCAAAACTATCAAAAACATAGACTTTCTCAAACTCTCACCACAAGAGAGACTTCGTTTTATCACTGTGGGAAACATAGACGCAAAACAGGTAGTGAGTGGGGACAAGAAAAACCTCGAGTTTACGTTTACCTATGACGGAGTGTTTAACCGTGACTTCTACATACGTACGACTGCAGGGCAAGTACTTCCACCAGAAGTGAGAGAACTCAAAGCAGGAGACGAAGTGTATACTCGTAACGGACTCAACGGAGAGTTTTTCACGTCTCAAGGAAAGAGACTCAAGATACACGAAGGAACAAAACTCGATGTCTCAAACATCGCCAAACCAGAAGACCTCGCAAAACTCAGTGAAGCAGCGCTCGCAGGAGCAAAAGAGTACGAGGGAAAACCTGAACACGCACTCGCAGTAGAAGCACTCAAAAAAGGTATAGACCCAAAGTTTGCTATACTCACGTATGGTGAAGCGTTCAAGGCAGTACCAGAAGCACAAAGAAAAGAATGGATAGAGGACAAACTCACAGATATAGCACGTTACCAAGACGACTTTGCCGATGAGCGTCCAGGAGAAAAAGCCTTTGAAGCTGGAAAAGTAACTGAAGCGTTTGCCGGGTATATGACCAATACCATAGGAGGAAATGTGCAAGCAGTTGCTACAGCCTACGGGTTCAAACCTGAAAACCTCAACAGATATAGAAAAGAAAGTGCGTACAAGTGAGGAGGAGCGATAAACATACAAGACGTAAATGTTGACGGTATCACCCAAGAAGAAAAAGACAGAGTTCTCAAAATGAAAAAATTTACTCCTGGTTCAAAAGAGGCGATTATCCTCTTTACGCTTGCAGCAAAAGCAGCAAAGTTCCCACCAGAGTGGGGAAAAAACAGTGAACTCCACAGAATCCTCTCTCGTGAGTCAAACGGTATCGTCGGACGTCTCAACTATACGATACCAAAGTCATACTCTCCTGAAGAGTTTAAAAGACTCTCTCTTGAGCGTAGAAATAACAACCCAATAGGTGTAAAGTCTACTGCCTCAGGGCTCGGACAACTGTTACTGAGTAACGTTGATAAATACTATCCTAGTGGAAGAAATGGAATAGGTGATGCACTCAATGAAGCTGTTTGAATGCTCAGATACATACACGATAGATATGGGTCTCCTGAAGTAGCAGGGCAAGCCTACGGACGTGAATGTACCTATGTACACGCAGTCACAGGAAAGAGTTGTAAAAAATGATTTAGAGAAGGGTACTAACAAGTACTCTTTTTTTTACTTTTTTGCGTTCTCTATCTCTTGTTGGAGGTTAGCGTTACGAGCGTTTACCTTGTCGACTGCTTTTTGTGCGTCATCTACGGAGTTAACGGCTGCTTTCA
The DNA here is from genome assembly GCA_964438925.1 of uncultured Candidatus Peribacteria bacterium. Taxonomy (GTDB): domain Bacteria; phylum Patescibacteriota; class Gracilibacteria; order BD1-5; family UBA6164; genus CAYTMN01. The sequence continues at coordinate 22,729 of CAYTMN010000008.1, read as the reverse complement.
CATAGTCATCTACGTTTTCAACGACCATTTTCACTTGTTGTGGATCAAGTTGTCCTGTCTGTATGAGGTATGTACCAACACCAGCTCCTATGAGCACGAGGAAAAAGAGAAACTTTAGCATACAAAAAAGTTATGTATAGTGCGACTATGGTATAGGTTTTTTGCTCTGAGTCAAAAGTGTGTTTACACTTTTTTGAAAAACTCAGTCTTCAAAAACACTTTTCCTGCGTCTACGTGCGTAGGGTCGTCAGTAAGTTTTATGTTTTTAAACGTATCTCCACGTTTTATACTCCCACCACCTTTTACTGGCAGGTCTTTTATCGCCATGAGAGTATCACCATCTTTGAGTATATTTCCGTTTGCGTCTTTTACCACGATGTTGGTTTGTTCTTCATCGTCGTCGAGCCAAGAGAGGTCTTTTGCCATAGGGGAGGGGTTAGGGGGTATAGGGGAGAGTATAAGGGAAAATGGGGGAAAGTCGAGGGGGAAAAGTTAGTTAATTTTTATCTCATTCGTATCACTC
>CAYTMN010000008.1:20318-22196 GCA_964438925.1 uncultured Candidatus Peribacteria bacterium | reverse complement strand
TTTGTACTTCCAAAATTCAAAGTCTTGTTATGAAGAATTGTCCATCTTTAGATATAATAAAGTCTTTCTCAAATTCCAATCAATCTAAAGTTCTTTTAAGATTGGTCCTCTGAGAAGGTTTCAACCAAGAACCTAATTCCTTAATTGAAACCCCAATTGAAGACTTATGATAGAGTAAAATAAGAGTTCTATCACTTACTCAGAGAGATGGCTTTAAAGTCTTCAGAAAACCATTAAAATCCTCAATGGCAGGTATTGCATGAATTGTAATTCCTTTAACTAAGGCTAAAGCTTCATCGGGAGTTGCCCCTCATGAAATTCTAATAAACTCAGCTAAAACCCAATCCAAAGCAGAGAAAACAAAACTTGAATCTTGTAGATTTGCATCAATTCAGTCTGCTAAGTGAGCAGCATCTCTTTTGTTTCTAATATCATATACCACCCTTAAAGTTCTAGGGATATGAAGTCTAATGGAGTCATTAAAGTTTGCTGAGGGGAGTTGTTGTAAATTGCGAATTAGAGTATCAGTGTTAACTTGAACACCAACTGGTGTTATTGAAAATCAAGCTAGGTATTCTAATAACCTAAAAGCAGCCTCTGAGAATCTTCATCATTCAACTTCAGTAGGTCTATGATTTCAAAGAAAAAAATGTCTTTTCTGTTCACCATAGCATTCTAATAACTCGTTTACTAAGTTTGGAGGAAATTTCTTTACTAGGAGTGATTTAATATTTTTAAGTTCCACGAATCAAATTTAGATTACTTTTTAGTTACCTTCTTTTTATGAGCACTCTTCTTTTTTAATGGGTTATCTTCCAAGGCTTTAGCGACTGCTTCTCTATTTGGTAATGCCTCTACAAGAGCTTCTCCTCTAGTAGACATAGCCTTTTTACCTTTTCCTATGGAAGTTAAAAAACCATATTTAGTTGAGGTGTCTCAAAGATACATACTAGTATTTGGAATTTTTGTAACACGAGCATCTTTATTAGCTTTATCGATTTCTTTTGTCCCAAAACCATCAAGACCAGAATGTTTTTCTAAAAAGTATCAAAGACACGATATTTGTTCATAAAAACCTTCAGGTTTCTTCATAGCTAAAAACCCCTTTATATCAGCACTATTATTAGGTTGATTTAAGTGAGTATTCGAATTCGAAGAACCTCAATAATTGGTTTGTCAATTGATTTTGTACTTTGAAGAGACAAATAGAAAAATACGCGATACTTCTTCTTCTGAAAGTTTAGCTAGTGTATCATCAATTAACTCTAACGCCCTTATTTCTGATATTTTTTCAGTCATAATTTTAAATTAAAAAATAAATAATATCCTAATTTTGCTAGAATTATACTAATAATCTGTATAAAAGCAAAAAATGCATTTTTAAGAACAAGAGAAGTATAAATATATTATACAATATAAAAAATCATCTCATAGAGCAGAAAATGGATTTTTTTGGCTTCTGGAGTATAATATAAGGGTATTATTGCACAAAAAATTTATACATGGACATTAGAAAAGTCGCTCTGTACCTATCTTGAAAGACTCCACCAAACTACACAAAAATAAGTCGTTTGGAGTTTATGGAGGTGTTAGAAAAAACTTTTTGATACGATACGACTAAGATTACCTTTTTTTGGAATCAGGCAAAAGAATACGAAGAAGAGTTTTATTATCTTGTATTTGAACTTCTTTATTCTAAAGCATCAAAAGAAGAAGGCGAAAAAACAAAACTCACTAAGTTTATAAAAGATTTATCAATTCCAAGTGATATTACTGGTGAGCAAATAAGTTTTGACTATGAATGACTGAAAACTCAGTTTGAAAATATTATAAAGATTAGAGCAAAAAAAACAGATGGAACAGCGCAAAAAAAATGAA
>CAYTMN010000008.1:5466-20308 GCA_964438925.1 uncultured Candidatus Peribacteria bacterium | reverse complement strand
TTATCATTAAAAACAATATTGATAGACCTTTTTGGGCTAATTTAAGAAGTAGTCTTATAATTTGAGAAGCTAAAAATCGGACTGAAAAAACAAATTCAGCTGTTGTAGATTTGATGAAGTGAAGACTAGATAATCATTTAAACTTTTCAAGAATTTGAATGGTTATAGCATTGAATGGATTTACTGAAGCTGTAAAAGAAAGTGTACTCAGAACTTGAGCAGGAAATAAGATTATAATTACAATAACTTGAGAAGAAATTTTAAATATGCTAACTAATAAAGAAAACCCTATAGATTGGCTAGAGAAAAAAATAACAGATAGTTTCGTTTAACCTACCCCATCTTCCTAAGTGCCTCACTCGTCGACTCAAACACTCTTCCACGTGACTTTTTCTCCTCGTAAAACCCTGTCCTCTCAAGTATATCCTTTACATCATCCCCCACACCAGCTATGTACACGTGTACTCACTTCGCACGTATAGCAAGTATAGCTTCCTCTAGCACTTCTACACCATCTACATCTATGTCTCAAGTACCTGAAAACGAAAACAACATATTGCGTGGTTTGTCTATGTACTCCAACTGTGAGAGCAGATTTTCTGTCGTCATATAGTTAACTCCCCAAGGCAGTTTCACTATAGCCGTGTCACCACTTTGCTGTAGCGTCGCATACTCTTTAAGCGTTACTTTTTGTACAAACACTCCCTCACGGAAGATGTTTACAAGAGTCTCACTGTGATAAAAACGCTTGAGCATCATAAAGAGTGCAAGAACGATTCAAACCAAGATACCTACGAGAGGATCTTCAAGAACCGATAAAACAGTGGTCACTACCATGATGTAAAATGCCTTTCTTTCGAGTGCATAGAGCTTTTTGATATGTCCTACTTCTATGAGTCCCAAAGCGATACTCATAAGTATGGCAGAGATAACAGGAAAAGGGAAGTATACGAGTGCGTTGCTATACAACAGTGCTGAAAGTGCCAACGTGTAAATACCCACAAGAAACCCAGCCATTTGGTGCGTTCCTCCTGACTTTATATTGAGCGCTGTACGTATAAAAACAGCTGAAACAGGTAACCCTCAGAGCATACCTGCACCCATATTTGAGAGGGAGAGTCCGAGTATCTCACGCTCTTGGTCAAACTTTTTTTTGGTCATCTTTTCTGCTATCTTCGCCGAGATAAGCGTCTCAACAACAGCAACTATGGTGATAGTCAGAGAAGCTATAGCAACCACATGAAACACTTTGAGAAAACTCGCAACGTCAGTGATACCAAAAAAGTTGGTTGGGAAACTCACGAGAGAAAACGCTACATCTTTGTACTTTTCTCACAAAAGTAACATATGGGGAATAGTCCCTTGACTCGAAAGAACTCCAGCTCCTATACCGAGAGCTGAGAGAACGATAACTATAGGAAATGCAGGAAAATACTTTTTTGATGCTAAAATACTCGCAAGTGACACTCCAAACACTCAAAGCGCCATGAGATTTGTCTGAGAGATATAGCTGAAAATCTCTATAACGTTGAGATAGATCTCTTTATGTTGAGGGAGTCCTATCATCGGCTCGTTGAGCCCTAGAGCTCATGCAAGTTGCCCAAGTGCTATGGTGATACCAACTGAAGCTAAAAACCCGTGGAGCACACTTGTAGGTATGAGAGTGAGGTACTTGGTGATACCCAAGAAATAGATGATGAGAATATAAAACCCTGAAACCAGAGCAAGTAAAGGGATAAGTGCAACTCCTTGCGGTCACGCAGATACCACAAACGCCATAACGATAGATGTCAGCGCTCACGCTACACCAAAGATATTGTGCTTACTTCCACAAAACATCGAAGCGATAAGAGGTCCCCAGATACCGGTGATGATTCACTGCAAAGGAGTTCCTCCAGACGCTACTGCAAGGGAAATAGAAAGAGGGATATTTATGAGAGAAACCGTGAGCCCAGCCTTCCAGTTTTCTCAAAGTTTTTGCCACAAAAAGTTCTGAAGAGATTTCATATATATTCGTCAAAAAATAATTTCACGAGTGTACGGCAATAACCCTAAAAGTCAAAAAGAGTTGGATGAGAGTCTCTTACTTTTTTCTTACGATGCTCAATTAGTATTTTTGTATAAACACACTATACTCAAGAGGATACTTACTATGAATACTATGATAAAAAACATCTTCAAGAGTCGTGGATTTTGGCTTATAATAGCTATACTTTGACTTGCTATCATCGGCTCTATGTTTTCGTTTATGCGCTGGCAAGAGTCCCACTACTTCGGAAAAATCCTCAGCGTAGGAAGTGGCAGCTTTGTGCTACAAGACCCACACGTGGGAACTCGCACATTTCTCATAACTGACAAAACATACATAGGAAAATGACGCACCAAACTCTCGGCTCCAAACGTAGGAGACGAGGTATTTGTGGTGGGTGAAAAAACTCCTGACAATCTCATAGAGGCTTTTGGAGTACGTGTAGTAGACCCAAAGTTTAAGAAAAAGTAGTATGAAAAAACTCCCAAGAAAGTATACTCGCTTGTTTATTCTCCTGCCGTTTTTGGCGTTTATGGGTATGTTTTACTTTTTCTCTCCGCAAGACATCGTCAACGCTGTGGGAGTAGAAAACTCATACCTGTTTATGTTTTTGGTAGCGCTTTTGTGAGGACTTTCGTTTTTTAGTGGAGTGCCGTATCCTGCTATACTTATCACGTTTGCACTTGGGGGAGTAGATGCGACACTTTTGGGTATTGCGGCTGCTTTGTGAGTGGTACTTTGAGACAGTAGCTCGTACCTCATAGGAAAAAAAAGTGAGATGGTTTTGGGTCGTGAATCACAGTATGTACTGGGGAAACTCTTTACGGTGTATGACCGCTTCCCAAAGTATTTGCCTGCGGTGTTTTTTTTGTATGGCGTATTTATCCCACTTCCAAACGACCTTATCACCCTTTCAGCGGGAGTCAAAGGTTATAGCTTTTGGAAAACCGTACTTCCACTATGACTTGGAAATATCATCTTTTGTATTACGGTTGCAACTTTTGCTGATACGTTTGCGAGCATCTATCTCTAGTTACTCACTTCTTGCTACTACTTTATGCCTGAGGAGGGCAGTGTCGGTGCTGGTGTACTGTTGTCCTAAAAGACTTTGCAGATACGCTTCCACACTGTTTACAAAGTGTATACCAGTAGCGTTGTACTGGTACTCAAAGTTTATGATCCTCCCACTATCGTCAAAGTACGCAGGTATGTGTTGAAACTTGCGTTTTTTGAGTTCTACAGGGAGGTCGTTGTGATGCACTCAAACGTTACAAAACACGATAGCAGGACCTCTCAAACGTTCCGCTTGAAACGGCTCTATATGACCGACTTCTCTACGTTCTCCACGGATGATGAGCGAGTCGTTGGACGTGTTCCACAACCCAAACTCATAGCGTCTTTTCCCCTCACGGGCGAGAGACTTGTATATCTGTGCAGTACGAACAAACTCAGGAGTGTCTATGAGTCTTTGTAGATCGGCTTTTGTTTTTCCTGCGTGAGTGTAGTCCATATCTTCGACTTTGGTATCACCAAACGCATAGTTGAGCGCGATAACTTGGTTGAGGTATCACTGGTATGCGTCAGGGTAACGAGCGGACTTTCCGTTTCCGTTACGGTTTACGAGATGTTGTGTTCCATCTATGACGACTATCACCGGTTGTGTCTCGACGATGTACTCTCTTTTCCCCTTAAACAGGGTACTGCTGAGTACTTCCATATGGTTATGACTTTCAGTTGACCCAACTTTTGGACCGATACATATCTCTATATTTTCATCTTGTTCTAGCTCGTGCGCTATAGCACACAGAGGCAAGTACCCATAGGTGAGGTTTGGTATAACCATGAGACGTCTTCACTGTTTTTTTGCTTGCTCGTTGAGCTCCAAGATGTAGGTTTTGAGGAGTTGTGCTTCGTATGCGACACACTCGAGCTCAAACTTGTCTTTGTCATGCATATCTCTAGAAAAACTTTCACCATGAAACAGGTGTGTATACTGTTCAAAACTAAACTTTCTTCCCATGTATTTTGCTATATTTTCATCACTAGAAAGTGCTTTAAATTGCCTATATTCGAGGTTGATATGGAGCTCGTTACTTGGGTCAAAATGCCCCTGTTTATAGTGAGCGATAGTTTGTTCCCAATTTTCAAAAAGTGCTTTTGGGTCTGTTGATTTGAGTGTTTCTTGAGCGAGATACGAGGTGATGTTTCCTCCCATAAACTTTGAGAGGTCTACGAGTCGAGAAAAGTCTATATATCTTCCAGTTCCTTGGTGTGAAAGTACAGGGTCCAGAGAGGTAAGTACGAGCAGGAGTTCTTGTGTGTTCCCTCCTATATCTTTTTTCTCAGAGAGCATATATAGTACATATATTCACAGATTTCCAAGATTTCCAGCGTATTTTTGGAGTATAGTAGAGAGTTTCTCCATAGTCTTTGAGACTTCAGGGTCGTACGAGTTTTCAAATATGCTCAAAGCGATGCTTTGCGTGTCCTGTTTTCCTATATGTAAGTGCGAAAATACTTCCAAAAGACGAGCATACTCAACTCACTCTATGTGTGTCTGTATGTACTTGTGAGAAACGACACTTTTAAAAGCAGCGATACTTGTCGGAGCATAGAGACTCAAAAGTATTTCGAGGTTGTGTTTTGGTGCTGTGGAAAGTATTTTGACAAACGCTTCATCAAAGATGTGAAGTTCTTGTATATCACTCACTTGAAAATGCTTGAGGATAAGCAGTACATTTTCTATAGCTTCATCTCATCATTTACTCATCTCTATGAGAACTTTTCTTGCCGTTTCAACTCCGGAGTATGCTGTACATCACGCAACATCTTGTATCCCATGTGCTTGCGAAAAAAACGCACAGAGTTTGAGACTGACCATCAAGAAAAATGGGTACATATAGGGAGCCTGTAAAAAGAGCTCTATAAACTGCTGCATACTTTCTACTTTATACTGGGAAAATATCTTTGAGAGTCTAGTAGGGGAAAAAGAAGAGATAAACTCTGTTGGAGCTGTGGTTGCTTCACGAAAGTGAAAATAAAAAGGATCTCCATAAAAAAAGACACTTTCTCACGCTTCAACTACGCCTTCACGATGGTCTTCGAGAGCCTGAAAAAAAGAGTGCATATCTTCTACCTTTTTGAGTTTGAGGTGATAGATAAGTACTTTGAGGTAGTCCTCAGGAGTACGCATTAAAAAGTCTCAGAGTGCTTCACTTTGTGTAAGTATTTTTTGAGAATCATGTATGAACTTCTCTCTGTTGTTATACGAGAGTCAGAGATCAAAATTTGCTAAAAAGTTATCTATGTTTATTCACATTCTATCTCCTTCATCTGGACCCTCACCGTCGAAGTCTTTTCCTTGAAAAGAGATGCCGAGCAAAACCATAAGTTTTGCTCTTTTAGCGTTTATAGCATCATGAAGCTCTTTTGGAAGTCAGTTTTTCCTCGTAGTCGCATCAAGCTCTCTTTTTACCCCTTCTATCTGTATCCCTTGAGTGATGATAGTTGCGGCAGCTTCTGCAAGTCACATTTTTTCTACTGCTTCATTGAGCTCAGCATCAGAGAAGTGGTATATGACATCAGTCTCCTCTCACATTCAGTGAAAAAACCTATTTCTATTCACAGTCCTATAGATAAAAATATTTTAGGTAATATAAAATAAAATATAAAAAAGTCAATAAAGGAGTGCGCAAAAAAAATCTCCAAGGCGCAATAACTTGGAGTTTTTTATATTTCAAATGGTGGGTCAGGCGGGATTCGAACCCACGACCTCTTCCTTAAAAGGGAATTGCTCTACCGGCTGAGCTACTAACCCATTTGATTTTTTATATCAGGATGTTCAAGGTATCTTGCTATATGTCCTGATTTTTTTATTTTTGTTTCAAAGCTAAGAGCTTCTTTTTTTGTTTGAAATTCGAAGTAACCGACGAGTCCCAAACTTCACATTCTCGAAGTGGTTTGTCCTCCATTTCAAGAGTTATGTTCTGTGTATCTTCTTTCCAAATCTGCAGTGTATCCACAGTAGAGTTTTTCAGATCATTTGAGGATGTAAACATAAAACATATCTCATACTTACGACCTCCCCTCGCTTGAGCGGGGTTGCTCTACTCTCTGAGCTACTAACCCACATTTTTCGTGCTTTCTTTTTCAAAAAGCCACTGCATTGTATAAAGAAATTTACAAAATTCAAATTTTTTTTAGAAAAAGCCTAGAGATGTATTTCTGCTTTACTTACTGCAAGGCATCCAAAATATAGAGTGAGAAGGAGGTTTTCTTGAACTTTCCCTATTTCATAGGCTTTTCTTTCTTTTTCCTCTTTCATACTTTGAAGTGTTATCATCACTCATTGTGCCATACCAGCAAGAGAAAGAAGTGATGTTATATCTCTGGTGATATCACTAAAAGAAGTTCCAGCTCTATTATCCGTTGCTTCGAGTCTATATCCTTCTATCCCTTCAAGCTTTGCTAAATACGATTTCAAGGTATTGAGAGTTGCTTGTAGTTTTGTTGTTTCTTGAGGTGTCAGTGAAACAAAGTTTCTACTCTCTCACTCTGCTGTAAGAAACAAAGAGCGTACCTCTTTTTTTTCAAGTAGATTTTTTATTCCTCAGAGAGCTTCGCGTATCTCCCCGTACTGTACAGGGGTTTCAGGGAGTTCTACTGTCTCATTGTATTCTTCAAAGGAGTTTTTTGGGAATGCCATAGAAAAAAGTAAATTTATAAACTCTGAACTTTCACAAGTCTTGCGTCGAGTACCTCTTTGAGAAGTTCGGTAAATACATCAAAACTTCCATGAGGAAACTCTCCATTTTCTTTCATGATCTTCATATAGCTATTGAAGTTCTCTTGTAAGTCTTTAGGAAATATGTTTGACTGATTATTTTTATATGAGAGTTGTATGACATTTAGAGTAGCATTTATTCTTCGGCAAAGATCTAAAAATGTAGTGAGGGTTTCAGGTGAGAGAGGTGCTCCTGTAGCACGAAACACATAGTCAGGATGTGTTTTGAGAAACTCTGTAACATAACTTAGATTTGTCATTAGATGGCTAATAATAGCTCTGAGTATAACCAAATTATCTTCTGATATATCGAGCATATTTGCCTCTTTTGGTAAAGAAAGTCACGCGAGTATTTCAGAAAAGCCAGCGAATTTTTTGTTGACACTCTCAGCTTGATCTTTTTTCATTTTTTCATTGAGGAGATTTTGTTCTACATCTATTTCTCTATCTTGAAAGACATCTCACATATGTGGTAGGTTATCATATATACCATCATAACATATGTTTATATCATTCGCAAAGGTTTGAGACGCTTATTTTTATGTGATACAACGTGAGAGATAGCATCACCGTTTTTTACAAAATAGGTAGCTGTATTTTCAAGAGAAAGAGGAGTCGATATTTCCAGTCAAAAAGAGAGTCTTTCGAAGTCTTTTTCAGAGACTTGTATGATGCTCTGAGGAGGGAAAAAGAGAGTATCATCAAGTATCTTTGAACCATCAAAGTCATCGAGGTTTTGTGCTGCATCAACGCTGAGGTTTGCTATCTTTGTGCGACGCAGTGCCGTTACCATACCACCACATCAGAGCATATCTCCCAAGTCTGCAGCGATGCTCCTCACATAGGTCCCAGCACTTACGGTTGCTTTGAGCTCCAGTTTTGGGAAGTCGTATGAGAGTATTTCTATACGGTGTATAGTCACTTTACGAGCCTTGAGTTCAAACTCTTGTCCTTCTCGCATCTTAGCGAGAGACTTTTGTCCATCGACTCGTATAGCAGAGTACTTTGGAGGTACTTGTTGTATGTCTCAAGTAAAGTGTTGTTTGAGTATTTCTTCTATATGAGCCTGAGAGATGTGTGAGTGAGTTTTGAGTATATCAGGAGTGAGAGAAGTAACAGGAGTTCCCATATCGTGCGATGGGGAAGTACTTCAAAGAGTTACTTCAAACACATACTCTTTAGAGGTATCTTCTAAAAAAGGAAGGAGTTTGGTGTAGTTTCATACTGCTATGAGGAGTGCACCACTAGCGAGAGGATCGAGTGTCCCAGAGTGTCCTAAACGAGGGAAATCAAGCTTTTTTTTGAGGACTTTGAGGGCAAAGAAGCTCGTCATCCCTATAGGTTTATCTACAAGGTAAAATCTTTGCATAAAATGTGGCGATTTACTTTAGAGAATAGGTATATCTTCCAAGTGATGAAAACCATTTTGGAACAGTAGAAATACCATAGTCTGGGTGAATATACGAAAGAGATTTGATGTTAAAATATCAAAGATCTAAAAATACTTTTCCGATAATATCTGCATCTTGGATAAAGTTTGATCTTCCATCAGTTCCACAAGTTGAAAAACAGCTTCTACTGTCAGTTGAGGCAACTCTATTGTCTCACATAACAAAGTATTTTCCTTCCGTTACTGTATAGATATTTTCTTTTGATTGCCCATTTACGTATGTAGAACCTTGGTTTTCTTTTGAAAGATATGTCTCGTCAAGCTCTTGGTAGTCAGCAGAACCAGGAGTTTTTACAGACACTTTTCCATCAACGATTTTTACACTATCACCAGGTACTCCTATAACTCTTTTTATATAGTATTCTTTTTCTTTATTTACATGAGGACGAAACACGATCACATCTCCACGACTTGGAGTTCCACGCTTGAGAACGGGAATATCGAGATACGAAAATCTATCAACGATGATAAACTCTCTATCATAGTAACTTGTGTACATTGACTGTCCGTTTATCTGAAACGGAAGGATGAGAAAACTACGAATAATCACTACCAATCAGATAATGATAATAAGGTCTTTGATAAAATCCAGTATCTCTCGTACTGTTTTATTGTGAAGGATTCATGGCTTCGTAGCAACAATAGGCGTTTCTGGAGTATCGTTCATCAGTTCTAAAAAAATCTAAAAATCCGCTCCATTATATTGGGAAAAATTTAAAAACAAAAATAAATTTCTTCTTTTGTAGCGTACTTTTTCTCTTTACATTTTTTTTCAACTTTATATAATCCTTGTCGTAATATTTACGGTATATTTGAACTTTTATGCAGCACACAAAACATGTTTTAGAACTCCACCATGTAAACAAAACTCTTGCAAAGAAAAAGGTTCTTTTTTCAGTGAGTTTTGAAGTACAAGAAGGAGAAATATATGGATTTCTTTGACCTAACGGAGCAGGGAAGACAACAACGATGAAGTGTATATTGGGACTTATAAAACAAGAGTCAGGAAGTATAAAAGTATTTTGAGAGGAAGGACTTACACAAGAAGCAAAAAAAGAGATAGGATTTATGCCTGAAAATACCTATCTATACAAACATCTTACAGGAAGAGAGTTTCTTTTGTTTAACGGAAGATTTTTTGATATTCCTGAAAAGGAGCTCAACCATAGAGTAGAGGAGCTTTTGAAAAAAATAGGTCTTGAGAAAGCAAAAGACAAACTCCTCGGAGAATATTCAAAAGGGATGCTTCAAAGAGTAGGACTTGCACAAGCGATTATCAACAAGCCAAAACTACTATTCCTTGACGAACCGATGAGTGGACTTGACCCTATCGGTCGTAAGATGGTAAAAGATTTACTTGTAGAGCTTCGTGATGCAGGAACAACTATATTTTTCAACACACACATCCTAGCAGACGTTGAAAGTATTTGTGACAGGGTAAGTATTATTCACCTTGGTCACATTATCGTAAACGGAAAACAGATCAAAGACATTGAGTGAGGACTGGAAAACTTCTTTATAGAAAAGATTCAAGAGTCAGAACAAAAATAAAACCCCGCATTCGCGGGATTTTTTATTATTCACTTTCTATTTCCTCTACTGCTTGAGCAAGGGCTTTACTCAAGAAGTTATTTCTCTTTTTATCAAAGTCTTGGTACGCTAGGAGCATAGCTCAAAGCTCTATGTTTGAAGGTGTTTCTAAAAATTGGGCATTTTCTATATCAAGCGTTGGCATAGGAATAAGCTCCATCTTTTTTACCTGTTTCACTCCTTTTTTTGTGAGGTCAAGTCAGGTAAAGTAGTCTTTCAAAAACTGGTTATTTCCTCCTCCGCCTATGAGAAATATCTTACCAGGACAAATTCATTGTTTGATGATTTCTTTTATCCCTGTAGCGACACAGTCTTCAAATATTTCTAAAAATTCTGCTCGTTCTTCTTCAAAATATTTATCGAGATTTTTGAGTACCTCTATTTGGGTGAAACCGTACTTTTCTTTTATCTTTTTTATGAGGTCATTCATCCCTATGGGGATGCGAGAAGTTCACACTATATGCTCATCGTTTTGTATACTGATATAGGTTTTTGAGTTTCCTACGTTTATGATACAGATATCCTCAAGTTCATCAAAGAGTTTAAAAACAGCATATTCAAACGGCATAAACTCTATCTTTTCTATATCAAGAGCTCGAAACATCTTTGTTGCTATATCAAACTCACTCAAAGGAACAAATATATTTACGAGATATATCTTTATATTTTTCCCAGTTTTTCCTACGGGATTGACTATCTTTTCTCCATCAAGCGTCATGAGGGAGATACTACTCATCGTGAGTTTTATGTCAGCTTTGCTATAGCCTGTCTTTTGGCTTATTTCATCTATCGCAAGGGCAATACAGTTGCGCTCTATATCTTTGATGATAGTGTAGAGTTCTTCTTCAGTGATAGGAGTTTTTTCGTTTTTTCTCACATGGTTCATAGGATGAGAAAACAAAAAAAACTGATTTACGATATTGGCAATATAGGCATCAGTTTTTTCTTTCTTTGTCTTTCAAAGTACATGACCGATATTTTCAGTAATGGTTTCTACATCATACATTTCTCACAAAAAGAAACTTTCTTGGTCTTGTCTTTTTTCTCCAAACCCAAGTATATGGATGCTGTTTCCTTGGAGTTTCCCCGATATAGCACGAACTTTAAAACTCCCTATATCTACGAGGGAGAAACATCTTGAGTACAGTCATTGTTTTTTGAAAGTCATATCTAGCCTCTAGCTTTTTTTCCTATTTTTCTCAAAAGGAGATTTCACTCCGTGAGGTCACCAGACCCTATGAGAGCCATAGCAAGGTCTTCGGTGATGAGCTCATCTTCAGGAGAGAGTATGAGAGCACGTCTGAGTACCATTATCCCTCTTTCAGGAGCTCCCGTGAGCGTATATGCCCAACCGAGATTTCTGAGTACTTCAGAGTTATTTCCTATGATACTGTTTGATTTTTCTAGGTATTTTATAGCTTCATGAGGCATATCCTTAGACAACAGTATAAACCCCTTGAGGTAGTTTCCTGTTGCAGACTCTCTATTGAGCTCAAGCGCGTATTCTACGGCGTTGAGTGCTTTTTCGAGTTGGTTTCTGTAGAGGTATATATCTGCAAGCTCTTCAAAGAGTCTATAGTCTTCACTAAATGACCCGATACTTTCTTGTACTAGGCGTACTGCCTCATCAAACTTTTTTTCTTGCTTGAGACCTTCAACTTGAACGATTATGTTTCTAATTTGATCCATAAAGACATATTAAAAACTATGAGAGGTATTGTAATAAAAACGTAGAAAAAATCAAGTATCATTTTTCAAAAAAAACTCCCCGTGAGAGAGGAGTTTTTTTATGATGAACCAATTATTTAACCATTATTTCAGAAAGAGCAGTCTTAAAGTCTTCTACTCCTCTCGCTCCAGATACAAACCTGTAAGCTCCAGTTTCGTTGTTTATGATAACCGTTGCAGGAGTACCGTCGATGTTAAAGAGGTCTTGACCTTCTTTAAGACCAGCATCAACTACTGCTTTGTTTTTTCCAGAAGATACACAAGAAGATATCTCATCTTTTTTTACTCCGAGCTCAACAGCCAAGTCTATCATAGCGTCAAACGTAATAGGTTCTTGGTATGAGTTCTTTTCAAATACTTTATCTTTGAGTTTAAAGTATGCTTCATCACCACCAAGTTGTCTTGCACATTCAAGAGCTTCGTGTTTTTTTGCAGAACCTGGATGGATATTGAGAGGAAAGTGTTTAAAACTAAAGTTTATAGCTCCTTCTCCAAGACTTTCAGATATAGTCTTATATACTCCACCTTCATTGTGTTTTTTACAGTATGGACATTCAAGATCAGAGTATTCTATCCAGCTTATTTTAGCATCTTTACTTCCAAGTATTGGCATATTTGCTTCAAGTGAAGCAACTTGTTCTTGAGAAAGTGGTACATTTGCTGCAGTATCTGTAGCTCCTGTTTCTCCACCTTCTTTTCCAAATGCATCAGGGTTTGCCTTGTAGTAGTCAACCATTTGCTTGATTTGTTGCATTTGCACCTTGTTTACTATCTCATAGTTTTCTCTTCCTCATACTTGCTTGTATTGAAGCATGATATATGTGTAGTAGTTTACAAAGTATCCAAACAGTACAAGTATCAAAGTAATGATACTAATAGTCATATGTACAGACGACTCTTTCTTTCTTTCTGTGGCAGTCATATAAAAAAATTAATTAAAAAATACCACATTATTATGAGTAAATTAGTATTGATTTCAAATTTTTGTCAGAGTTATGATTGACTTATTTTCTGTAATTCGTAGAAAATAAGACTTTTTTTTCCCTTTTGTATTTTCCTATCGTATATATAATCTAGAAGATATATCTTATTTTCCACTGTTATGGTTTTGACTGAGAATGAGCTTATTGAGGCTTGTCAGGCTTGAGAGCTAGATAATTTTTCATACTTTTATGAAAAGTATTTTGAAAGTGTGTACAAGTTTATATTTCTGAAAACCTTTGATAAAGAGATAGCAGAAGACATCACCAGTGATGTATTTATGAAAGCTCTTAAAAAGATAGGGACATATAAACAACAAGAAGATGCAACGTTTAAGTCTTGGATTTTTCGCATAGCGTACAACACGATAGTTGATCACTATCGTACGAGAAAAGAAGAACCTTGACTCGAAGAAGTAGCAGAACGCTGATACTTTGTAGATATTGCCGAGAGTATAGATAAAAAAGACAATGCAAAAAAGGTACTCGCATTTCTCGATACACTCGAACCAAAAGTAAAAAAGATTATTGTTATGCGCTTTTGGGATGAACTGAGTTTTAAAGAGATTGCAGAGATTACTGGAGAAAGCGAAGATAACTGTAAAAAGATTGTATATAGAAATATCAAAAAAATGGATGTTTCGACACTGCTTGCTCTCGTATTATTTATTAATTTTTTCTAGAGTATGAACCAAATAAATATTCTCCTCCAAGAACTCTATGATATAGAGCCGAGCTTGAGAAATAACGAAAAAGAAGCTCTAGAGATAGTCAACGCACTTCTGAGTATCAAACCAAAAATAGAGGTATCTGAGGCTTTTAAAAAGCGTTTAAGAAACCAACTTATGGTAGAGATAGAGAAAAGAAAGTCTCGCCAATTTGATATAAAAAACTTTTTTAAAGTAGGGTCTTCTATATTTGCTGGTGCAATGGTAACATATGCAGCATTTCAGTTTTTTGTAGTGCCTTGAGTAACACCTCAGGACTCTATAAAAGTGCCGATGCATGGAGAGACTCCAGATGCAAAGATGGCGGAGTTATGAGCGCAAAAAGATATGGCTATGTCACAGATGTGATGAGAAGAGCCTAAAAAACAAACACCACAAGAGACTCAAACTATATCAACTCCAACAACTCCACCAAAAACTCCAGAGTTTTCACAGCCTCAAGAAACACATACTCCAACTCAAGAGATGGCAATGATATGAGATACTTCTGAGATTCCAGCTCCTGCTCAGCCAACCACAAAACAAACACCTCAAACAGAAACTCCTACCTCTCCTATCGTGGATACCTCTGTAACCGACGTGGTAGAGAACATGGCTCGAGATATAGACCAAGAGATAGCAAATATATCGTCTTCCAACAGTGATGCTCAAACCCCAGATGAAGATACTTCTACCCAAGAAGATGCTCCAAGGGTTTCAAAGATGGCACCACAAGAGATGATACTGCAAGACAGTTTTTGAGCTACATCATTTGCACCTATGGTAGAGTATAGCTATGTATATAGTGGAAATATGATGCCAGAGTATGGAGAACAGGCACAAATCTACACGATAGAAAGAGCTCCAGTTTCTCAAGATGAAGTAGATACTCTGAAAAAATCGGCAGGAGAAGACTCATATGATGTATACCAAGACACATACTCAAACACTGTTTCTGTTTCACAAAAGTATCGTCCAGAAGACTATGCACAAGTACAAATGTTACACAAAGAAGATATGCCTTCAAAAGAAGAAGTACAAAAAGTTTCAGATGCATTTTTACAAACACTTGCTATAGATACGAAAAACTATGCTGAAGCAGTAGTCCCATATGACTGGGAAAAGGAGTACGAACAAACAGAAGACAAACAAAACTTTTATTTTGCCGATACTATTTCTCTTGTGTACCCTGAAAAAGTAGAAGATACTGCAGTATATGACGAGTCATGATACCCAACAGGACTTAACGTTTCGGTAAATGTAGCGAAGAAAAAAGTTACCTATGTTGGACCAATACAAAAACAAACATATGTACCACAAACAAGAGACACTCGTAGCAATACTGAGATACTCGAGTCACTCAATATGCAAGGACATATTCCTGATGCTCCAAAAGAAACCAAGAAAGTACAAGTAGAAGTAGGGAAAGCGAAAGTACGCTATACAAAGTACTATAACTATGAAGGAAAAGACCAAGAAGTGATAGTTCCAACTGTAGTGTTTGAAGTTTTAGAAAAACCAGAGTGATACTATGGACCTGAAAGTGTCGCGATACCTCTCGTAAAATAGGTACTA
>CAYTMN010000008.1:1147-5456 GCA_964438925.1 uncultured Candidatus Peribacteria bacterium | reverse complement strand
CAATAATGCAGGATTTTTTTATGCAGCTTTTTTTCTCGCTTCCAGTATTGTCAGAGCTTTTTGTATAGTTGCAAATACCTCTGCTTCTGTAGGTCAAGATACAAGATAGTCTTCTCCTTCAACAGGAGTGTATGCTCTTAGGCTATTCACATACTCAACCATTGCTTGGTCATTATCATTTCCATGCTCTTTCGCCCAACTTTCAAAGTCAGGGACTTCAGATCCTTGGAGGTATTTTGAAGCAGGGAATTGAATAGGGTGAGCTGTTTCAAGAAATACGGTAGGAACATCTGGCTTTCTCACAGCATATGGAAATACTCCTGTAGCAGTGTGTGGATCGATAATCTTTCCATGTTCTTTCCATACCTGTATTTGCATCGCACGGATTCACTCATCGTTGGTACTTGAAGAAGTAAACACCGTTTTGAGTTTTGTGAGAGTTTCTGTGTCAGCTTCAAACTTTCCAGTTTTTTTCAAATCGTCCATCCATTTTTGTATCTTCCCAGCATCGTTACATGCCCAAAAAAGCACACGTTCAAAGTTGCTTGAAACGGTTATGTCTTGAGATGGAGCCATAGTCTTTACAGCGTCAGCTCTTGTACCATCTTCTTTTCTGACAGGCTCATATATTCCAGTCTTCAAAAAGCGGTGAAGTATGTCATTTTCATTGGTAGCGATATTTATCTTTCTGATAGGGAGTCCCATCTCGCGAGCATAAAACCCAGCAAGCGCATCACCAAAGTTTCCACTCGGTACCGAAAAGTCTATAGGGTCTCCGTTTTGTATAACTCCTTGTTGTATGAGCTGAGAGTATGCGCGGAAGTAGTACACTATTTGCGATATGATACGAAGTATCTGAATAGAGTTAAAAGAAAGAGTATTATGTTTCTCCTTAAAATCTGCGTACTCAGGACCATTAAACGTTTTTATATGAGCTTGTGCAGTATCAAAGTCTCACTTTATGAGGATAGTGATAGCATTTTTTATACGACTCGACGTTGCTTGAAGTGTTTGTACTTCAGATGGTCATTCATAGGGGAGGAGAAAAACAGAGTCTATATTGGTCCCATCAACTCAAAAGTGAGTAGCGTTGATAGTGTCTCCAGATGATGCTCCTATAGCAGTAAGTTGTTTTCCTTTACTCAGTTTCCCGATGATACGAGGAACAAGTTCTAAAGCCACATTTTTAAAAGCAAATGTTGGTCACATACCAAGGTGAAGTGAGTGAAGATTTGTTCCTTCTCATAGAGGAGTTACTGGTGTGATATCTTTGCTATACCATTGGTCTCCATAAGCCTGCCCTATAGCTTCCTTAAGCTCTTCTTGAGAGATTCACAAGTCAAAACGACTCAAGATATTGAGTGCAAGAGTTTGGTAATCCATATCTGCCATTTGTGCTATTTCCTCTGGGGTTATAGCTGGAAGAGTGTCATTTTTTGGAGTAAAAAGTCATCCTGAAAGAGGTTGACTGGTCTTTATCGCGTCAGGGAGAGTTGCTTCATTTCCTGTACGACTATCTATTACCGTATCAAGTCTATTCATATTTCCTATTTTTATGGTATAAATATTATTTTATGCCATTATATAAGACTTTACATTTTTGAAAAATTTTTTTTAAAGATTGAAAAAATGCATAAAAGATTTGAGGTGTTCCGCGTTTTTAGTACCAAAAATAATAGCGTCTACACGAGGATTGTGGTCTAAAAAGTTGATAGCTATTTTTTCAAGTGAGAGTCCAGTTTTCTGTGACACTTTTTCGTAGAGTTGTTTTTTACGGTAGAGAGGAAGGAGGGAAGTGTTTTTCATGAGTCTGTTGATAGCATCTTCATCTTTTTCTAGTAGCTCTTTCATACTCAGTGGAGTCATAACTCCTCTGTAGAGAGGTCCGTATGCCATAAACTGTATGTTTGGCTTGAGAAAGGGAAATATGAGATTTTCAGCTTTTCTTTCAAGGATGTTGTAAAAATCTTGCACATACTCTACTTGAGAAAGAGGATGAGAAAGAACATCTTGAA
This sequence comes from uncultured Candidatus Peribacteria bacterium, assembly GCA_964438925.1. Lineage (GTDB taxonomy): Bacteria > Patescibacteriota > Gracilibacteria > BD1-5 > UBA6164 > CAYTMN01. Next base: position 3,441 of record CAYTMN010000008.1, on the reverse strand, counting down.
GTTGTTTGAGGTACATATTGCAAACTCCATAGTGATGTATCATTCATTCTTTTTTGAGGAGATTGAGCTCAGAGAGTATTTCTTCTATTGGGAGTTCACTCTGTGGAATGTGTAAAAGATAGGTATCAAGATAGTCGGTTTTTAGACGTTTTAGACTTTTTTCAAGCTGTTTGCGAATCCCACCAGAGGAGAAGTCAAAGTATGTTTTCCCATCATCTCCCCAGTCAAATCAAAACTTAGAAATCAGGTGAATCTCTTTTCTCTGGGAAGAAAGTACTTCTCAGAGTAAACTTTCACTCTTTCAAAGTCCATAAATAGGAGCAGTATCATACGTTCTAATCCCGAGGGAAAAAGCACTCTCTAAAACCTCTTGTGCATCGCTCTGCTCACAAGGTTTGTACGAAGGAGGTCCACCTATTTGCCGTGCTCAGAAGATGAGTTGTGTCACAAAAAGAGAGGGTAGGAGATATTATTTATCGCTATTTTCTTCTGCTACGAGATCTTCTATATGGTGTTTGAGGTCGACAAGGAGCTCATAGTTTTTATTTGATTTTGAGATTTTTGGAAGAACTTTTTCAAGTCTCTTGAGGAGTTTTTCGACACTCTTTGGATTCTTGATATACAGTACATTTACGGCATCAAGTACCTTTTTATATTTAGAAGGTTTTTTAGGAGCTTTTCCTATACCATCAGCAGTAGATGTTTCAAACGTTTTTACATCAAGTACCTTTTTATCAGAGAGTTCTACCTTTCCGTACCAAGTAGTACACGTGAGTTTTATGTTATACTCAAAACGTTTTTGTATCTCTTCACGAGAGAGTGTTGGAAACGACTCAAATGTAGCAGTAATGCTTGCAAGTTCTTTTTTCTTTATGTTTATTTCTCCTCTTTTTGACAAAGATAGTGCTTGAAGTTTCTTTATCTCGTCAGCAATACTTTGATAGTCAGAGACAACTCAAATAGCGTTGAGAAATTCATCTTTTTTCTGTTCTATAGTAGTTTCAAGTGTCGCGATTTCTAGCTCTATAGCACTTATATCTTTTTGTATTTTTGAACTTTGGTCATTGAACGTTGCGGTTCTTGTTTCTATAGGAGAAGAGAGATTTTTTACAAGTTGTAGGTACCAAGAACTGATAGTGTTACTCTTAAATATATCACCACATTCTCCTCTTTCAGAAAGAAATCTCTTTATGTTTGGGAGTCATCCTTCACTCAGAGAGTCGACTTCTTGTTCTAAAAGCTCATTTTGAGAAAGCGCTTCTTCATCAGCAAATACTGGGTGAACAAATAGGAAAGATAATAAAATCAAAGGGAGTATCTTTTTCATGGTGTGTGTTTGAAATAATATACTCGGACATTATGTGGATTTTTTTTAAGAACTCAAGTTTTGTGTGTCTTGATGAAAGTGCATCAAAGGGAATAAAGATTACAATTTTTTATTGACTTTTTTTACTAAATAATTATACAGTATTGACTTTTAAATAATAGTATGAATAAAATAAGAATTGATCTCCCGGGTGCAGCAGAAGTATACAAGGATTCCGATATGTTATTTGACGGTTTGAAAACCAAATCATCAAGTACAAGAGCATTCACTCAAGCAGTAAATGATTTCTTCACAAAGTTCAACGAAACCTATAACGCAAATGTATCTCTTGAAGATATTTTGCGTATCTATGAGAAAAAGAGCAATATTGGTTTTAGGGAGAGTATTATACTTTGTAAAGCACTTCTTGATTTTGTACAATCTCACTGAGTCGAGATAACTTTTCAAGATAAAGCATATGTACTGAGATTTACAACGCTTGCAAGTGTGAACGCAACACTTGAGTTTTCTCCTCTTTCACCAGATGCGTGAGAGGCTCTGAGAACACTTTCAGTTACTATATCATCTTTTGTTCAAAGGATTAGAGACTATTTTAGGATGATACTCCCAGATCAAGGAACTCCACTACAAGACATACATATTGATGAGCATTTTTTTGCTATACCATGAATCAAAAAAGAAGCACCAATCATCGAAGTAGTTGATGATGCTGGAGTAAAAGAACCAGTACAAGTATCATCAGGTTCTGTAAAGATAAGTGATTCTTTAGTTATTCCGTGTAACGTATCAAACGATGAGCTCATAAAAAAATTCCAAGGTTTTGATAACAGACTATTTATTACTTTTTTTGACTATATCTATGATAGAATTCCTTTCTGACAAAGAGGTGGGAAAAAACATATAGATATCGCAAAATTTATATTTACACAGTATGAACCGAGCCTCGGACAGACGATAGAAAGAGTCT
>CAYTMN010000008.1:0-1137 GCA_964438925.1 uncultured Candidatus Peribacteria bacterium | reverse complement strand
ATACGAACGGTTCTCGCTTGAGAATAGAAACTCTTCAAAAGATAGACTTTGCGAAACTAAAGAGATTTCTTCTCAACGACTCTTCTGAGAGTATTAAAGTACCTGAGCTACCACAAACATCTACTCCATCAGTGACTTGAAATATGCTTCAACTGCAATCTTGAGTAGTACTTTCTCTAGAAAATGACGAAGTATTTATAGGACAAGTAACAAGTCTCAGTGCAGAAGCTGTACAAGTATTTTTCTGATATGTGGAAGATATTGTAAGAAAAAAACACAACATTACCTGATCTCCAGTGAGTAAGCTTGTTTCTATGATACAACTTTCTGAGGACAAAGCAGTAAATATTTCTCAAAAAATCACAAGTGTCAGACGTGAACCGTCTAGAGTGTATGCAAAGTTCTTTGAAAATAACATCAATGTCACTGCACTCAGACAACTGTTGCTTTCAGTAACTACTTCCGCTGAAGAAGCTGTAACTGAATGAGAAGATACAGGTGGTGAAGATGAGGATGATATTTGAGAAGTATGAGGAGAAAAAAAGAGTATGAGTTTTTCATTTCAAGAAGAAGGTGAAGATGTACTGTTTGATATCGAGATTATTGGAACAAAGAACCTAGCAGGATTTGTATGAGACTTAAACACTCTCATTGCAAAACAATGCGAGAGACTTGAAGTAAGTGGGTTTATAGAACCTATGAGTGAGCAAGACTTTGAAGGTGTTGCCCTAAACACAGCATTTTTTAGTGTCATTCGTAGAGGGAAGGCATTTGCAAAATTTGCTGATATATTTGAGATATTTAGCCAAGAAAGTTTAGAGAAATTTTTAAGAGATTGGCATATTCAGGTAGGGAAGAAACTGAAAGAATCAAAAGTGGTATATGTTGAACCAGGGTCAAGGGAAGAACTGTTTGATTTTGTATTTAATGTGTGGCAAAAAAGACTAAATACGATTGTTGGTAAAGAAATACGAAAATCTGGAACTACCAGAAGTGGGCACGTAGATAGAAGAAAGAGAACATCTACACTTACTGAAGAAATGTTTGCATGAATTAGTACACTCACTCCAGACTTTGTTTCGCAACTTCCAGCTTCAGCATTCCAACAAATATTCTCAAGAACTTCTAAAAAAGATG
>CAYTMN010000007.1:30619-31139 GCA_964438925.1 uncultured Candidatus Peribacteria bacterium | reverse complement strand
ATAGCTATGAACGCTGACGATATGCGTGATGGGAAAAAGTGCATCATGATGACAGATATTTTAGATATAAATCAAGTTCACCCAGAATGGGCTGAACTTTTTACCATAAGCCTCTGTAAAGCACTTGAAACAGTGATACAAGAAACATGAATTGCTATACTTGCTTGAGAAACAGCTATACTCTGAGCAAATAGAAGAGAAACAAAACTCGAAGATATAGCTCATCAATTCGCTGAGATTGCAAAAGTAGCTCTAGATTGAAAGGATACAACAAAGCTTTTAGAAGTGTTAAGAGAACTTGAAGCTACCAAAAAAATGTTGGTTCTCAATGCAGGAGGAAGCGCAACAGGTCTAGAACTATGAGATGCTCCAAAAATTCAAAGAATTCCGAAAGATGGAGATATGATTATTGCATTTAAAGAAAAAAAGACAAATACTGGTATTATAGGACCTAGATCAAATGGTATTACTGCAATTCGCAAAGGTCTTGCGCAAATACTTTGAGAAAAATGGCACCATC
>CAYTMN010000007.1:21112-30559 GCA_964438925.1 uncultured Candidatus Peribacteria bacterium | reverse complement strand
AAAACCACAGTATTTAACCCTTTTATTTCAGAAAAGCTTCTTTGATGATTGCACGGTTCTCCTATTGCTGATATTTCAAGTATTATTCATGTTACAGGAAATCCTGTAAGAAAAATTCAAGAATGACTTAAAAACGATGATGTAAAAGTAGAAATACACCTAGAAAATACAGATATAGAAACACCCCCTATTATTGTGATGCTTCAAGTAGCAAATGATATACCGGATTCTAAGGCACTTTCTATGTGGAATATGGGAATACCAAAAGTAGTAACCGTAAATGCAAAAGATGTAGAAAAAGTTTTACAAGCTGCTGACGAAGAAGGAATTGAGGCAAGCATTATAGGAAAAGTATCTCAAAAGTGAGAGTGAGAAAAAAGCTTTATTTCAGGAGTTGGAGTTGGAAAATCAAAAATTGAATTATAAAAAAAACTCTCCGTTTGGAGAGTTTTTTTTATTTCTTGAGAGTAAATGAATCAATCATATCAAGCATTGTTTGAACATTATCATCAAACTTTGTAGGATCAGTAGCAGCGATTATTTGAACATATTCTGTTCCTGTATCTACGAGTCTTGTATACATTATAACATCTTCTCCTTGAAAGTTTCATGTATACTTCTTATCTAAAACAGTGTACCCTTGAGAATTTTTTATAGTATCTACAAGAGCATTTTTTGTGAGTCCCTTAAAGTTTTCCATCACTATATCTACATACTCCTCAAGTGAAGAAACTTGTACTCCGTCTTTTGGTTCAGTAACAGTGAAAAGAGACATTCTTTGTTCCTCATCAATATAAGAAATATCAAGTACATCTCCTTTCTCAGGATCTGCCTTAAACGCTTCTGGAACAGTGATCATATATCCTCCATTTCCTCAAGTAACAACATTTCATGTCATAGTTGAGGTTTCTTCAGTTCAGGTAGAAGTTTGTACTTCTGGTGTTTGAACTGGAGGAGTTTCTGAAACTGGTGGAGTTTTGCTTGCACAAGACGAAAGTATAACTAAAAGAGATACTAAAATAAGGAGTTGTTTCATAAATATAAGTAAGTAATAAACAAAGCCAAACATATACTGGCTTTTTTTTGAAAAAATTCAAGAAGAAAAACAAATTTAGATATGCTCTACGATACTATTTTTTTACTAGTTTTTTTAGAAATAAATAAAAACAGTCTTTGTCAAAGCTATATTATTGTTCCAATTTTTACTTTATGATACAATTACTGAGAAAAGGTGTATATTAAACAAAAACAAAATGAAAAAGCTCGCTCCAATCCTCTGTATTTTCTTTGCTCATACTGTGACAGTACACGCAGCACTTATAAACAGTGGGAAGACTTTTAACTCTGCAAGTGAGACAAAAAAGGTAGCAAAAACAAGTCTATGAAGTAGCCTATATGACAACCTCATATACCTTCTCCAACTCACAGGAATGGTGATTCTTATCGTAGTAGCGCTATGGTTTACTATCAAGCTTCTCCGTCTCATTTTTGAGCTCTACTATAGCAAAAACCTGAGGTATCTCAGGGTCACTCTTCCTAGAAACGATTCAAAACTCGATAAAGAGCACGAAACAAAAAAAGATTTCAAAGAAAAAATCGGGATGATGTCTATGTTTTATAAAGCAGTTCATAAACTCAGCGAAACTGGGTTCAAGGATACGCTTGCAAATATGATATTTAACCATGCAAAAGTTTCTCTTGAACTCGTATATAACAACGGTCAAGTAGGTTTTTATGTAGTTACGTACCAAAAGTATGTAAATCTTGTATCACAACATATCACTTCTATATATACTGACGCTGAAGTACTCGTCGTAGACCCCAAAAAAGACTACGTTAACCTCACAGAAAAAGGATACGTAAATCGTTGTGCTTCTCTATGAAAAGAGCATGACTATGTCTTTCCTATCAAAACATACAAATTTTTAGAGGACGATCCACTCAACAACTTTACCAACGTTTTTTGAGGATTATCAAAAGAAGATAAAGCGATTTTTCAAATTGTTATTAAACCAGTTTCATCTAAATGGAATAAAAAAGCAAAAAAAGCCGCAGGACTTGTAGCAAAAGGAAAATACAAAAAATCAAAAAGAATCCCATTTATCGATATTTTTTGGAACCCTATGGTAGCACTTATAGAAGGTCCTGAAGATATGGTTCAAACAAATGCTCCAGGGGCAAGTGAATGAGATGCGTATAAAATATTTAACCAAGCAGAAACAGAGTCACAAAAGCTCATGGGAGAAGCTGCAGCACAACCATGTTTTAGAACTTCTTTAAGAATAATAGTATCTACAAAAACACAGTGAGAGTCGCTTACTGGACTACAGTCAATCGTTGCAGCATCTTCTATATTTACAGATGAGTACAACAACTCTCTTGATAACCCACAGTTTTGGGAAGATGGTTTTAGGTTTATTTTTGGCCCTTTAAGATTTTTTGCTTATAGGCATAAACTTGTAGGGTTTCTCCAAAGTAAGCCTGTATTTTCAACAGATGAGCTTTCTACGATGTATCATTTCCCAGATATCAACTATAACAAGTCCCCTATCATCAATTGGCTTGGATACAAGAAACTTCCTGTCCCACAAAACCTCAAATTTCCTACTGAAGCAACTATTTTGCAAGAGATTGTAGAAGATGATTCAAAAAAAGAAGCTTCAAAAGTACATAGAAAACTCTGAGGATTTCCTGTATATAAAGATGGGGTTCTACTTTGATGGAATGAATATAGAAATAAAAAAACACCAGTATACTTTAACAGAAAAGATAGAGGAAGACATCATTATATTATCTGAAAGTCTTGAGGAGGTAAGTCAGTATTTTTAGGGTACCTTGCAAGACAAGATGTGCGGAACGGAGACGGTATCTGTGTTATAGACCCACATGGAGACTTCGTAGAAGATGTACTCGCATATATCCCAAAAGAAAGAGCAAGCGATGTTATCGTATTTGACCCTTCAGACGACCAAAGACCTATGGGACTCAATATCCTTGAAGTAGTGAGTCAAGATCCTGAAATTAAAAAAAGAGAAATGGATAGAGCAGCTCTTGATGCTACAGAAATATTTATCAAAATATTTTGAGATGAAATATTTTGACCTCGTATCCAACACTACTTTAGAAATGGAGCACTTACGCTTATGGAAGACGAACTTGATGGTGGAACACTCATAGATGTTCCAAGACTCTTTGTTGATGACGCGTTTATGAAGTATAAATCATCAAAAGTTAAAAACCCAGTAGTTAAGTCTTTTTGGCAATATGAATATGCAAACACTGGTGATAGAGAAAAACAAGAAATGATTCCCTATTTTTCTGCAAAGTTTGGACCTTTCATCACCAATACAACAATAAGAAATATTATCGGACAACCAAAATCAGCGTTCAATATCAGAGATATAATGGATAATAGAAAAATCCTTTTAGTAAATCTTTCAAAGGGAAAGATAGGAGCACTCAATGCCCAACTTTTAGGTCTCGTATTTGTATCAAAGGTAAATATGGCCGCTATGAGTCGTGCAGATATTCCAGAACCTGAGAGAAAAGACTTCTTCATGTACGTAGATGAGTTTCAAAACTTCGCAACCGATACATTTGGAGAAATCCTTTCAGAAGCTCGTAAGTATCACCTCTCTTTGATTATGGCTCACCAATATATAGCACAAATCTGAGGAAGTGGAGACAAGTACGGAAAAGGAAACGGAAAACCAGCTATCAAAGATGCAGTATTTGGAAATGCCGGAACGATTATGAGTTTCAAGGTAGGTGCAGAAGATGCGGAGTATCTTGAAAAGGAATACGCACCTCTTCTTTCTCAACAAGATATCATTGGTATCGCAAACTATACCTCATACTGTAAACTCAATATAGATAATGCTACATCTCGTCCATTTGATCTAAAAACTATCTGGGATACAAACTATAAAAATCCTAAAGCTGCAGAAATTATTCGTGAATACTCTCGAAAGAAATATGGAAGAAAGAAAAAGTATGTAGACCTAGAGATAGAAGCAAGACTTGGTATTATGCCTGAAAATCTAGAAACACCAACAAATGAAGGAAATCTTACTCCACCAGCACCTTCAGGAGAGCTGGGAACAACGTGAATGGCATAATATTTTGCATAATCTCTTTGAAATAATACAATATCTTTATATTTTACTTTTGCTCTATGTTTAAAAAATTTCTTCTCCTGCTTGTACTTACTGTTTGAGTCTTTCAGTTTTCTATAGAAAACACGTATGCTGGTATCTTAGATGGATTTTTTACCACTGAAACAAATAGCATCAACTTTACAAACAGTGAAGATCTCAATCTCAGAGTTGGTTCTTATAAAACTGCCGGAGGGCAATTAAATAAAAATGAAGCTCTCAATAACTTCTGAGGTGACTATTTTTACAATATTTCAGGTGGAGGAGAAAGAAGTCTATACTATACACTTGTAAAAATAGCGCACGATTTCAAGAACATCATGTTTGCTCTTGCGACGATATTTTTCTTTGTTATTACATTGAGACTTCTTCTTGCTGGAAATACAGAAGAAGAACTTGGGCACTATAAAAATGGAGTGATCTGGATAACTATAGGGCTTGTAGTGATGCAAATCGCCTACAGCTTCGTGGTGTCAATTTATGACCAATGAGTAGGCGCAGGAGTCGCCTTTAGACTGCTCGAATACGTCATAAATCCGATGATTCGTCTCTTAGAGACACTTGCTTCAGTATTTTTCTTGTGAATTGCTTTTTATGCCTTTTACAGACTTATTACTTCCCAAGGAGATGAAGAAAAGATCGAAAAAGCAAAAAAGTCTATTATCCAAGGTATCGTTTGATTTCTTATCGTCAAATTTGCAAGACTGTTAGTAGAGTCTACATATGGTACTATCAACTGTACACAGATTCTCTGAGGACTTATAACCATAGATAACGCAAAATGTCTCAAAGATGCTGACCTTACAGGATTTGTAGGTATTATTATCAGTATTATCAATTGGGCAAACAGTTTTATTGCGCTTATCGTTGTTCTGCTTATACTCTATGCTGGGTTTCAAATTATGACTTCTTGAGGAGATGAAGAAAAGATAAAAAAAGGAAAAAGTACCTTTATTTATATAGCCATTTGACTCTTCGTGCTGGTAGCAAGTTACCTTATTCTCACATTTTTTATTATCCCTGAAGCTAAAATATAGTTATGAAAACATCTATTAAATTCTTAGTTTTTGCTATCGTTGCCCTTATGGGGATGAGTTTTCTCGACTCGTTTGCAAAAGTAGATATTCCAAATGTTACTGCCATAAAAGAAGCCTCTATTGCATATTCTTGAGGTGGTTCCAACATTGTAGGAAGTATCAACAACGTATGATTTAGTATCTTAAGAACTGCAAAACTTATACTTCAATGAGTCCTTATTATCTACGTTGTATATATTGGAGCGCAGATGATATGGTCTATGGGAACAGATGAAGAAGAGCTAGGAAAAGCAAAAAGACAAATCCGGTACATCCTCGTAGGTCTTATGTTTATTAGTATCCCTTGAAGTATCTATAGAGCGTTTAGAAAGGAAGATATGACAGGAAACATAGATGGAAGAGTGGGGGTTGCAGGATGGTCGAGTGGAAACAATGAAAGTAATCTATTTTTTGATTTCTTTAGTTTTGGTCAAACACTCAACGACAACATTCTCGGTTTTCTCAAGATACTTATCTTTGGAGTTGCCGTTTTTATGATTGTCTACGAAGGTATAAAAGTTATGACTGCGAGAGGAAGAGATGAACAGATATCAGAAGCAAAACACAAGATTATCTATTCTCTACTCGCTCTTGTATTCCTCTGATTTATAGAGGTATGGAAAAACCTAGCATTTAGCGGAAATATTACAGATGGAGTAAATATCGTAGGAACTCTGGTTAAACTTGCACTCTTTTTTGCAGGTCCTACAGCTATCTTTTTCTTGACTCTTGCTTGATATTATTATATTACTTCTCAAGGAGATGAGGAAAAAGTGAAAAAAGCGAAAACGATTATTATCTCTATTGTTATGGCAACCGTACTATTATTGGCATCATACACATTCTTACTTGATTTAGGAACTATCTAATTATGAAAAAAACTCTTATTACACTACTTTTGATGATATCTGCAATGGGAATATTTTCCTATTTTACCGCAACAACTCTTGCTGCAGATGGTGGGATTAAAGTAAAAGTGTCAACTTACATCCCTGGAGCGTGATGCAGTGCACCAAAAAACGACGCTGGAAAAAGCTGTAACATTGAGAGTGATCAATGATGTTTTATCGAGTGTACGGTCCAACCTGGATTTAAACAAGTTTCTGTGATGTTTGGAAATATGATTAAGTACGCTACATTTCTCGCAAGTCTCTGAGCGGTACTGTTTATCGTTATCAGCGGTATTGGGTATACAATGAGTGGAGCGAGTGGAGAAGGAGGAGAAGAAGCAAAAAAACACATTAAACAAGCATTTATATGACTTGCGGTACTTCTACTCTCTTGATATATTCTCTATATTATTGCTCCTTGGATATATACTGGTTAATTCTCATCCCGCATTTGCGGGATTTTTTATTATCGGTCAAATCGTCACTTTAGGTCTTGTAAATCTATTTCAAAAACTACCGGTCTCCCATGAGGACATGTCGCTGAATACGTTATCTGTGCATCCTGTAAAAGTTGTTTCATCTCATGCATTGTGAGTATATCTCAAAATTTTATAGCACTTCTACAAGCAGTGTAGGCTCTGAGCTTATTTTTTACTTCATCAAGGGTTTTTACATTTTCCGTGAAACTCTGCTCTCCTACATCGGTAAGAAGTGAGTGAAAAATCTCTTCAATTCTCTCTTTTCGTATAAAGTCTGGGATAGCATTCATGATGATAGAGTTTCAAGATATCTGTTCTGCTTCAAATCCCATTTCCTCAAATACACTTTGATGTTCAACAAAAACAGAGAGTTCCTTTGGAGTGAGATGAAGTGTCTGTGGGACTAAAAGTTTTTGTGTTGAGACTATTTCTTGTTTTTGACAAAGTCTTTCAAATATAACTCTCTCAGCAAGTGCATGTTGATCAAATACAATCAATTTTTCTTTTCCTTCGACGATAATGTAGCTTTTGAATACCTGTCCCACTATTTTCCCATATGGAGACTCTTCTGAAAGTTCAGTGCCAAAAGAGGTTCACTGAAGTATTTCCTTGGTAAAATCAAGGGCTTGAGAGATCTGAGACTGGTTTGGCGAGTGAGAGGTATCTTTATATGGTGAATACGATTGGAAACGACTTCCACTGCCAACAAAGTATTGCTTTGGTTCTGAAAATGTATGAACTGGTTGCGAAATCGTTCAGGTTGTACCAGCCCCACCTACAAGACTTACAGTATCAAGCGTTTTTTCTACAGCATGATATAGTGCTCGAAATACCTCTTGTTCTCTTGCAAAACGTACTTCTAGTTTTCGAGGATGCACATTTACATCCACTTCTGTAGGGTCAAGTGACAAATGCAGCACATACCCAGGGTATGTTCCATGGGGGATGAAACGGTTATATGCATCACTTATTGCCTTATAAAGAGAGAAAGAACGAACAAGTCTTTTATTGATAAAAAGCACCTGTCTTTCCTTGTTTTGAAAATGCGTTCTTGGGTGCGTAATATACCCATTGATAGTAACTCCATTGTAGGAGAAAGAAAGAGGGAGAATATTATTATAAAAATCCTCTCAAAAAACATGGAATATTCTTTGTGTTTCATCTGGCTCACTCGCAAACAAAAAGCTTTTCTTGCCATCTACAAAAAGTGAAAATCAAACATGACTGTATGCAAGTGACATATTTTTTAAAAAGTCTTCTATATGACCTTTTTCCGTATTTGCAGACTTAAGATAGTTGAGTCTTGCTGGAGTGTTTCAGAACAAGTTTCGTACGATGATTTTCGTTCATACTTCCATTCACACTTCACTCAAACTTTGTTTTTCTCAAAATATTATTTTCATAGATTTTCCACCATGATGATCTTGAGTTCGAGTCTGTATTTCAAAGTCGCTTACAGAAGATATAGACGCTATTGCTTCTCAGCGAAATCAAAACGTAAGTACCTTGTAGAGATCTTCCAGAGATCCTATTTTTGAAGTAGCATGTTTTGCTCAAAGCAGAGAAAGTCCTTGCGGAGAAATCCCCGCTCAAGTATCGGTTACGACTATCTCTTCCATTCCACCATTTCGTATTTCGACACAGATACTTGTAGCTCCTGCATCAAGTGAGTTTTCTACCAGCTCCTTTACTACAGACACAGGTCTCTCTACCACCTCTCCAGCAGCGATTTGGTTTGCAAGATTTTTAGGCAATATGCAGATATCGTTCACAAGACAACTATTTAAAAATATTGTCTACAATTGTAGTAAAAAATGATATTTTTCAAAAAAGAAAAAAGCCCTTATACAGAGCTTTTCTTTTTTTCTTTTTTTTGAGTCATTCCTTTTGCAAACTCCTGTATTTTTTCAAGAACAATTGTAGGTATTTGCTCATACGCTTTGAGGCCTCGTTTGAGTGTATAGTAGTATGAAGTGATTTCTTCTACAACTCCAAGTATTTTTACAACTTTATAGAGGACCACAGCTAAAAGTGTCCCAATCACTGCGACAAAAAGAGAAAGAGTAATGTAGAGTATATCAAGAGTTGAAAGTATCATAAGAGAAAGATTATATTTCTTCAATATGCTTCTCTATATCAAGAGAAAGCTTATTTACTATTTTAAATATATTTTCTTCACCTGCAAATGATTTATAGACCTGTCTATTGCCAAAAACCAATAAAGTTGGAATAGTAGTAATGCTATACTTTGTTTTATCAAGTCATTCAAGGTTGCCAGAAACGATTTTTACTGGAATATTTTTTGACCACGCCTTTGTATAAAGAACTGGAAATGCATATAAAAGCTTCTTAAAAAAATCCGTTGTTTCATCAACCACTATGAGTATAGCTTTTTTCTGATACTCTTTTCCTGAAACACTTGTATAATTTTTTGAAAGCTCGATAAATGCTTCTACTTCCTCAACTTTTTTAAGGGTAAAAGACGATGTCTGTAGTACCTCTACTCACTTGTCGAGTACTTGATTTGCGGCATCTACAAGAGATTTTTTAAAACTTGCAAAATCCATAAGGTGTCTTTAAAAACTAGTACATACAGTCTATCATACTCTGCATCTAAATGCAAAAAAACCCACTATATGTAGAAAAAACACAAATGGATTTGCAATTTAAAATTTTTTTTATATGATATGCGAGCTTTAAAAATTTAAATGAGAATATGACAAATGCAGAGTTAGTAAAAAAGATTCAAGGGTCGTACTTAAACCCAAATATTAAAGATGAGTTTAAAACAGGTATGGAAGTTGAGTTAAGTCTCAAGGTAAAAGAAGGAGAAAATAAAGTGAGAATC
>CAYTMN010000007.1:6821-21102 GCA_964438925.1 uncultured Candidatus Peribacteria bacterium | reverse complement strand
TTTATGTTATCAGAAGGTGAAGTGCCAGCCATCGTCAATAATGGTACTTTTATTGCTGATTATGGGTGGGAAATGCACCATACACTAAACCTTATAGCAGCAAATCAAGGTGCCAACCGAAAAAAAGCCGCCAATGTAGTTCAAGGTAACGTAAAAGAAGGAGAAAATAAAGTGAGAATCCAAAAATTTAAAGGGATTATCATCAAGATAGCTGGAAAATCTCTTCTTGAGAGAACGATTACTGTAAGAAAAAAAGTAGGTCCATTTGGAGTAGAAAGAATATTTCCAATCCACTCACCTTCTATAGACAAGATCGAAATCGTAAGACAGTTTAAGGTAAGACATAAATATATCAAGTTCGTAAAGAACCTCAGCGGAAAAGCTGCAAGACTCAAAGAAGTAAGAAAAAAATAATCTCAAATCCTCCAAAATTGGAGGATTTTTTATTGGTATTATTTTGAAGAATGTGTATGCCCAACAAAAGAAGAAAATATAAAAATAATTTTTTACTTTTTCCTCAAATTCAATACTATTACCTCGTTTAAAATTTGAATATTTATATGAATTTTGCATTTGCCTCTCTAGAAGAAATAGTACAAAAAATCAAATCAGGGGAAACAACCTCAAAACAAGTTTGGGAGTACTTTATGGGAAGAATAAAAAAATATGATTCTCAAATAGAATCTTTTAACTATATAAACGAAAAAGGTCTTCTAGAAGACACTTCTACACTACTCGGTTGAATCCCAATGGGAGTAAAAGATAACTACTGCGAAAATGGAATTCCAACAACTGGAGCTTCAAAGATGTTAGAAAACTTTGTCCCACCATACGATGCAACTCTCATAAAAAAGATGAAAGCGTCAGGAATGAGCTCTATAGGAAAATGTAATATGGACGAATTTGCTATGGGTTCAAGTACAGAAAATTCAGCATTTAAAAAAACAAAAAATCCTCACGGAACTAACAGAGTACCAGGAGGAACAAGTGGTGGAAGTGCTGCAGCAGTTGCGGCATGACTCGTACCAGCAGCTCTATGAACAGATACTGGTGGAAGTATTAGACAACCAGCAAGTCTCTGTGGAGTGGTAGGTTTTAGACCAAGCTATGGGAGAAATTCTCGCTTTGGGATTATGCCTATGGGCTCAAGTTTTGACTGTCCAGGAACATTGACAAGAACCGTAAAAGATGCCGGAATTCTCTACAATATTATGAACGGAGAGGATCCACAAGAAAACACAACTCTCCCATGACAACACACTCTCAGTGATACTATCTGGACAAAAAAAGACCTTACAGGTATGAAAATCGGAATACCAAAAGAATACTTTGAGGAATGACTTGATATAGGAGTAAAAGAAACTATAGAGAAAGCAATAGAGGAGCTGAAAAATCTCTGAGCTGAAGTAGTAGAAGTGAGTCTCCCAATGACAAAATATGCTATGGCAGCATATTATATTATTATCCCTGCAGAAGTAACCACCAACCTCGCAAGGCTCGATGGTATTCGTTATGGACACTCAAGCGACAAACCTCACGAGAGTCTAGAAGACTTTTATATCAACAACAGAGGAGAAGGACTTTGAGCTGAACCAAAAAGAAGAACGATTCTCTGAAGCTATGTACTTTCCGCTTGATTTTATGACGCCTATTTTAGAAAGGCAGCACAGATTCGTACACTTGTTATCCAAGACTTTGAAAAAGCTTTTAGTCAGTGTGACGTCATAGTTTGTCCAGTAAGTCCGAGTGTCGCATGGAAGATAGGAGAAAAAGCAGAAGATCCTGTAAAGATGTATCTCTCAGATGTATATACTATCCCTGCAAGTCTCGCAGGTCTTCCGGGTATGTCTATCCCTTGTGGATTTGCACAAAGTGAAGATGCAGAAAAAGAAACACTTCCTGTTTGACTTCACATACTCGGGCCAAGACTTTGAGAAGAAAAGATTTTTGAGATAGCTCACGTCTATGAACAAGCAACAAAATGGACAGAAAAAATGATTCCTGAGAAATTTAAAGACTAAAAAAGAGCTTTTCAAAGCCAACTTTCAAACTTTCCTACTATGCCTATGCCAAACATAGGCATTTTTTGGAGAAAAAGAGTTTATGTGATACCATAAAAGAGATATATATTCTCTTATACAGTACTATGGTACAAGACAACAGAAATACTCTTCCAAAAGAAGGACCAAGATGAGATGAAGATGTGCTTAAAGATGCGAAAAATCAAGCAGACGAAATAAAAGAAAAAATCTCAAAAGAGTTTAAAGAGTCTCCTGATGGAAAAAAACTTCAGGCACTTCTGTGAACTAACTCAAGTAAAGTTTTTGAAAGAATTGTAAATCTCTATGCAACAAAACTATGAAATAAGAAGCTTTCAGAGGATACAGATAAAAGTATTTTAGTACAAGCGATAGAAGAGTATACAAAATCAAGGGAACATCAAACTCAGACAGGCATACTCCTAGACGAAAAACAAGGAAAAGAACTCACTGATCTCGTAAAAAAAGAATTCTCACAAACAACAGAGGAAAAACCAAAAAAAGTGGATGAAGAAAAATGACCTGAAAAAAAACCAGAAAAGAAAGTTGAACAAGATACAACAAATTTTTGAAAGTTAAGCACTGCAGAAAAGGTTCCAGAGTTCGACATTTTAAAGAGATTAGCAGATCAGTGACACATTACTCAGGAAAGTCTCGAAACATTTAAAAAAGAAAATGAGTCGTCTACAAAAGAGCAAATAGTAACAAATATTCAGGATCTAGTAAATGGTATAAAAGATGAGAAAGTGAAATCAAAAGTCCTAAAGTCTTTTGGAAAAGAAGATGAAAAAGAGGCCGAAAAGTCAGACGTAGTAACTCCAGACGCTATAAAGCAGACAGACTTTTATTCAGATTGGGGAGAAAAAATCAATGAAGACAGAAATATAAGTGATTTTGAGTTGAGAGTTGCAACAAACTATATCAGTATTCCCAAAGTTTGAGGAAAAGCAGAGGAAAAAGTATCCCAAAAAGATAAAATAGATAACCTTTCTATGACTCTAAGTAAAGTCGGAAAGCAAGTTATCACTGAGCAAGATAATGCATTTAGAGAAACACATGCAAATGATATTGCTATTATCCTCAATCCTGAAGAAAAAATAGAAACTCGCTACAAGAAACTAGAAGAACTATTCAATGAAGTAGAAAAACTCAAACACCTCGCGAAAACTGGTCAAAAACTTGGAAGTTCCGAACAAGAAAAAGGAGCTCAAAAGATTCAAGACCTTATTATGATGGCTCAAAAAAGAGCGCAAGAATCTGCAGCGCCAAAAAGAATAAACGTAGCAGAGTTAGAAGCTCTGGAGGAAGCTGAAGAAAAAAAAGCATGAGGAGACATAGCAAGTCTCTGAGGAAACAAAGGAATAGAAGCTATTTCTGCAAAAGTCTAAAAGCTTTATAGAGTCCAAAAATACAAAGATAATATCCAAACATAAAAAGGTATTTCCATTCTCCCATATCAAACTCAAAAACACTCCAAGGTTGGCTTCAAAAAAAGTGAGCGACCTCAATATCATATTTGAGAAACAAAAACGCTAGATACGTAAAAAAAAGAGAAATAGGGGTATATACGAAGGAGAGAACAAGACTTAAAAATCAAAAGAGCATGATATAGGGTATGTTCCAAACTACAAGGAGATTAGAAATAGGCGCGATCAATGATAACTGTCAGAAATTTCACAACAAAATCGGTACAGTGAAGATAAGCGCACAAAAAGTAATCACAATTCCTTCTTGTACAAAAAGCATCTTTGGAAATCGAGAAAGTGCAGACATGAAAGGCTTTGAGAAAAGGACGATTCAAAGTGTCGCTAAAAAACTCAGTTGTAGTGATATATCATAATTTAGGCTCAAAGGAGAGAACATAACTATAGTCGCCAACGATACTATGAGTGTCGACAATATGTCTACCTTTCTTCATCAAAAAAGTACGAGGTAGCCTATAATTCACATAATAGCAGCTCTAAGTACAGACATACTTGGTCATACCAGTAAAACAAAAAACAAGGTAGTAACCCCTACTCAGACAATTTGCAATATTCAAGGTAGAAATCAAAGTAAAACTCTAGAAAACAAGATAAGTATCGTGATGTTAAACCCGCTTACCGCAACTATATGAGTAAGTCCAGATCTTGTAAAGTCATCATTGAGTTTTTGAGAGATATCTCATCTTTCTCAGATAAGGATACCATTGAGGAGACTTGCAGCGTCTTGTGGATATAAAGAAGTGACTTTCCCAATAAACTTTTCCCTCAGAGGGTACAAAAAAGAAAGAAATAACTCTTCAGAACTTCAAAAAGAAAACTCATACGGGTAGGCTCGAAAATATATTCCTCTCGAAAAAAAGAAGTACTTAAAGGCATCATCTTGTTTACTCACAGGGTAAAGCTGTGTTTTTGAAGACCAGATCTGTCATGGGGAAAGACTGTAGTTTCTCGGAGCTCGTATGATACCAAAAAGTTTTTGCTTACGCATATCTTCTCAAGCTATAGAGACAATTTGTACAAGGTAATCTATGTCAAAATCCTTTTTTTTATAAATATCCTCTACGCGGTAGACGAGGTCAAGTTGTGACTCAAGAAAGTATCTCTCTATGTATTGTTCTTTTTTTTGTGACTCCAAAGTAAAAAACGATGCCCAAAAAACTCATACACATAGACTTACAGGGATCAAAAACACTAGTATTGCCTGTATTTTCTTATATATAAAAGCATTTACTAAGAGAATGCTTCACAAACCAACAAGAAAAAGACTCAGAGGCAAAGAAAAAAGTGTATTTTGTAAAAATACACCTCCAAGAAAAGCACAAACAAGCGAAAAAATATCTGCTTTTTTCAAAAGAAACCTACTTTATGATAGTAACTTTTTTACTTCCAGTATTTGTCTGGAGAAGTTTATAAAACTCATAACCAAGATACCCAATCATCAAAAGAGCGTATACCTGATTGAGGTTAAAACTATGGTTATGACGAAGTATATCGTATTTTCCACTCAGTCATTCCAAGATAAGAGTTATAGCAAAGAAACTTATCATTCAAGCATATCCTACAAATCCCTTTATGTGAACAAATAAAGAAAGTATATACATAGCACTAAAAATGATAAACATGAAGATAGTATATACTATTGGAAGTGGAAAAACAGGCACTTCTGAAGGCACAGGGCTAAAAGGATGACTGTACATTATCTCTATTCAAATTGATGTTTCAGATCCATATACTTGTCCTCCAAAAAACGCCCCTATAAAACCAATAATAGTTATAAATAAAAACGAAAGAGTTACTCCATCAATGTATTTTATAAGATTTTCTTTTGAGAGCTTTAGACATAAAAACAAAACAGCAAAAAATCAGAAAATAGCTCAAAATAGAGAAAAGTTATAATCACTCATGATGAAAAACTCGAACGGATCTCTGATGTATCCTAAACTATCCCACTTTGCAAAAACGTAAAAAAGACGAGAAAAGAAAAATGTACCAAGAAAAAACCAAAGAAGGTTATCTCTAAATATTGTGAAATCATATCAAAAACGAGATGAGAGCTTTCTGAGCATCCATATGAAGAGGAAAAAACACACTGACAGTGTAAGTCAAAACGTATAGATGAGAAAACCGTCAAAGATTTCAAAAAATGGGTACACGAAGCGATATTAGTAATAACGTAATCTTGTCTTATACTAGCGATTATTTCAAAAAAATCAAAAGAAATTTTTTGGCTCTCTTATGCTCTCCCTAAGTATACATACTCTCTTGTATCTACACGTATTTTTTCTCCTTTTTCTATAAAAAGAGGAACCTGAATCGTTAGTCCAGTTGAAAGAGTAGCTGGTTTTTTATTGTTTGAAGCTGAGTCTCCTTTTTCTCCCGGAGGTGTATCAATAATTTCAAGCGTTACACTTGGTTCCATTTGAATATTTATAGGCATTCCTTCCCATTCCACAAGCTTTACTTTATCTCCTTCAACAAGGAAGTACTTTGAGTCTCAAACAACAGCAACAGACATTTGAATTTGTTCAAATGTCGCTTGGTTCATAAAATAAAAATTGTCTTCATCTTTATAAAGATAGTCATATGAAGAAGTAGTAATATCTGCTTCGTCAAACTTGTCTACTTCACGAAATGTTTGTCCAGAAAGCATACTTCCTGTCTTGAGGTTTTTCATAGATACTTTTGTGAGTCCTTTCCCCATAGCTACCTTGAGGTGATCAGCTGAAATTATTTCATATGGATCCCCTTGGAAAATAACTTTATTTCCAACTTTAAGTTCTTGTCATGTTATCATATGTACCTGTAATATTTTAAAACGCCGAGATTATAGTCACAAAAGTTTTTTTGTCACGTTTTGAGAGACAATATGTCTATTTTTAGGTAAAAAAAGAGACCTCTTCGGTCTCTTTTTTTTATTGAAAAGATTAGTTACATGCAAACTTTGTTATAGTTCCTGCAGTAAAGTTAGATACATACATATCTTTAGTACTTGCTATAAATATCTGCCCTGGATAGTCTCAAGTAGCTCCAAGATCAGATACTCCACCAGTAGAGGTTATTTTTACAACTTTATCATTTAGGGAGTCAAGAACATAAGAAGTTCCTGTGTCTGTATCAACAGCTATACCTCAGGCCTGTGTTATACTTGCGAGAGATGTCCCTGATCCAGAAGAGTCAAATTTCATAATTGGTCAGTTATAAGATGACGTATACATGATTTGATCGACACTATCATACGCAAAGTTATACACATTACTTCAGGTAAAAGATGCAAACACAGAAGAGCTTCAAGCAGGATTTACCTTAAGAATATCGTTTCCATTTGCCTTTCAAACATACACATTATCATTTTCATCTATAGCCATTTGAAAAGAAGGATATGTGAGAAGGCTTGAGACAAAAGTAGACGGTGATCCTGCAGAAGTAATCTTCATAAGACTTCCTGTACTACTAGGTCATGATGGATGTTGCATCACAAAAATATTTCCAGAACCATCAATAACTCAACCATAAAGTGAATTTCATGAAACATTATAAAATGTAGTTCAAGATCCTGTTCCTGCGGCTGACTTTACGATAACTCAAGTGTTTCAAATAGCATAGAGATTATCAGAGGAATCAATGAGAAGATTATATGCCATATAGTTTTGTCCCCAAGTACTAAACACTCAACTTGGAGTTATTTTTCAGAGGGTAAATACACTACCATTAGAACTACTCACATAGATATTTCCACTTGAATCTTCAACCATTGATTGAGGATTTGCAAATGCTGTTATAGTAGAAGTAGTTGCATAGGTACAAGGTCCTCCACTTGAAGATGAACTCGAAGATGAGCTACTACTCGAACTTGCAAATGCAACATCTGAAAAGTTCACAGTACCATTATTCACGACGATATTATTTCCTGAAAGCACAGGAACATCATTTCTATCTATGAGTCATACCGATTCACTCGCAGCTAGAGCAATAGTTGTTTGAGAGCTCGCAAACGCTGAATTAACAGTAATAGAAAGACCATTTGGGGAAATAGCAGTTATAGTTTTCCCTCCTGCTATAGAATCCCCTATTTTAAATTTATTGATATCCGCGGTGTTTGCAATAACTAACAGTGTTGATCCTGTAGATGCAGAAGCAGAAACAGTAGCATCTGTTCTTGGAGTATAGTCTCAAACAACCTTTGCTACTCTTGTAGAACCTCTTTCCGTAGTTGTAGCGATCTCGTATTTTCCTCCCGATCTACTCGTAACTCCTATGATATATGCATTACTTCCAAGTGGGTCAGCAAAATCTGTCGTTTTTAAACCCAGAGCTGAGTAGTTGACGTGACCAGCTTCATAGTCCGTACCAGCAGTAGGAGTAGAGCCTCATAGACTTATACTTGCAACTCGAGAGTCATTAGAGTTATCGTTTTTTGCATAACTCATAACATTTGTTCACTGTGTCATAGCAGTCGCCATAGCACTCTGTATGTTTGCAAGATCACTCGACCTTTTTGTATTTCTCGCATCTGAGCTATATCCTTGCAAAGATATGAAAGCTATAGTTCAGAGAATAGCCAAAATAGTTATAACCACTATAAGTTCCACCAAAGTAAATCAACGTCTAAGATTCCTCATACGTATGGGTTATGAAATAACAGAGTAACTTCCTTATAATATAGTCCTATGGTGACAAAAAAAATAATATTACTATAAACTGATTGACAAAGGCCTATTTAAATTTTAAGGCGTAAAAAAAATGTGTATTTCTACACATTCTTTATTATTTTGCATATTCTATAACTCTCATTTCACGTATGAGAGAGACTTTTACCTCTCCAGGGTATGAAAGCTTTTCATGTATGTCCTTTGCAAGCTCACGAGCGAGTTCTTGCGCATGAAGGTCCGAAACCGTTTCAGCATCAACAAAAACTCTTACCTCACGTCCAGCGCTTATAGCATAGGCTTTAGATACTCCAGACTTACTTTGAACAAGAGCCTCCATTTCCTGTACTCTCTTGAGATACTGCTCTATTACCTCACGTCTTGCTCCAGGTCTTACCGAGCTTATAGCATCAGCCACTTGTACGATAGCCGCTTCAAGACTGATAGAAAAAGGCTCTCCATGATGATTTTCGATCATGTCAATTACCTTTGGATTCATATTATATTTTCTTGCCAGTTTTCCACCTATTTCAGGATGCGTTCCTTCTATATCATGGTCTAGTGCCTTTCCTATATCATGAAAGAGTCCTCAAATTTTTATGATATTAGCATCAGCTCAAAGTTCACGCGCAAGAGCTTCAGCAATATATGCTACTTCCTTTGAGTGCTTGAGAATATTTTGTCCATAACTTGTTCTAAATCTGAGCTTTCCAAGTACTGGGATCACTTCTTCCGGTACACCAGTAATTCCCATTTCTTCAAGAGTTTTTACACCAAGTTCTTTAAGTAAAACATCTCCTTCACTCTGTGTCTTTTCTACTATTTCCTCTATTCTTGCTGGTTGAATACGCCCATCTTCAATGAGTTTTTCAAGAGATTTTTTCGCGATATAACGTCTATATAAGTCAAAAGCAGAAATAAATACTGAGTCTGGAGTATCGTCTATAATAAGTGCCACTCCTGTAGCTTTTTCAAACGTAGTAATATTTCTTCACTCCTTTCCGATAAGTTTTCCCTTTATATCATCTGAAGGAAGCTCTATAATAGTAGTCGTAACTTCATTTGTTACATCACCAGCATACTGTTGAATAGACTTGAGAATAATTTCTCTTGCTACCTCTTTTTTCTGATCCTCTATTTTTTTCTTATACTTTTCAATAACTGAGAGTCCATCAGACTCATACTTTAAAGAAACTTGTTGGATAAAAAGTTCCTTTGCTTGAGCTTCTGTTAACTTTGCAATCTCTCAGAGCTTTCCATCAAGTTCAGCCATTTTTGTATCAAGCGTTTGTTTTCTCTCTTTTATTTCTTCCTCTTTTTTAGTGAGAGACTCCTGTTTTTTGTCTATTTCATCAAGCTTTGCTTGTATCTTTTCCTCTCTCTCAAGAACTCTTTGTTCCATCTTTTCTACCTTTTCAAGTATTGCAGTACTTTCTGTTTTTGCCTGCTTCAACTGCTCGTCTGCAGCTTTTCTCGTATCTCTTGTTAAAGTATCTGACTCATCTCTCGCCTTACGTACAAGAGTGTCTGCTTCGTCTTGAGCTTTTTTTAACATTTGTACTTTTTCCTCTTCTACCTTTTTTAACGTTTCGTCTCTATGTGCGAGGATACCTGAACTTTTTTTCAAAAGAAAAAAATACACACCTCCTCCAGAAAGAACTCAGCCTAAAGCGAGCCCTCAAATCAAGCTAATAATTTCCATGATAATAAATTAAAAAATATAAAAAGTCATCTTTTTATCAAAATAATGTAGAGTGAATCTTTTCCCTTATAAGAGCGTTTATAAAGGCAATAGTGAGATAAATAGTGACTTGTTTTTTGAGAATCAATCAAACAGAAATATAGCAAGAAGAAAAAGTTATACGTGATGAAAAAATTAGAACTTTCTATATGCCTCCTTGTATTTTCTATGATATTGTTTCTAGTTCATTTGCCGAAAAACACAAACTGTTTTTTTGGCAAAAACATTGTAGCAATTATTTACAAAAGTCAAAAACTGTTTTTTGAAAGTACCCTAGACGCTTCTTATTTCCATTTTCAAATAGAGGTTCATTCAGACGAAAGTACCAACTCGGGAAGTGTCATCACAGCTTGCCCTATAGATTCTCATCAGGTAACAGATCACATTCAAACATATACTTCTCACCTTTTTAGACCACTATTTGTTGGCATTACTTGTTTATCATTTACTCCTATTACTAAACTTCCTGCTTGTTTTCAAAGACGATGTAAAAGAGTAAAAGTAGCATCACTCACCGTCCCCAGAGTAAAACTTTCTGTATCTAAGTTATACACATCAGTAGTTCAAGATGGGGCAACTAAAAGGACATTTCCCTCAGGACTCCTAAAACTCTTCATAAGCTTTCTATACATTTGTTCGCGTATTTTTGTTACCATTTCCTCAGGAATAATCTTCCCATTTGAAGTATCTGGTACTGTTTTAAGGACATTTGAAAAGTTTATGATTCCTGCAAATGCAAGGGCTCTAGTAGTGATAGCTGGTCAAAGAAGTGTATATATTTTTTCCTTTGGAACTCAGCAAAATGCATGAAGACATATTGCAATAAGTGGAAGATTTAGCCAAGAAGCATGATTTGAGATAACTACTAGGTTTTTTGTTTCAAGACACTGGAGTATCTCCTCTCTATGTTTCTGAAAAAGTTGGGCGATCTCTCAAAAGTTTGAGATAAAGTACTTTAGCTTTGCCTCTACAGGGACAAATTGGAGAAGATAATCTACAGCAAAAATACCGGTGAAAGGGATAACGTTTGGTTCTTGAGGATAGAATACGGTAAAAGGTTCATCTACACGCAGAATCGTTTTTTTATTTCTCAAAAGTGCTTGTACCCAAAAACGGACATTATACAAAGCTGTCTCAATAGGCATATCTGCGTGCTTATGTAGCACCGTATCTATGGTATCTACTATGCGTATTTTTTCATCTTCAGGAGTCTTTCCATAAGACTGTTTTTCCACCTCTTCAACGATAAAATCACGTAAACCTAAAAGTGTCATATATGATTATTTTATTATTTATATTTAAAATAACAAAAAAGTCAATATATGTAGTGTATAAAAAAAGTACACACGAGTTGTGTGTACTTTAATATATTCTCATAATGTTTACTCTTCATCAGGAAGTTTAAATCCTCTTGATTCTCTTACCTTAGTAGCAACATTTGATGGTACTTCTTCATAGTGATCAAATTCCATAGCGTATGTCGCTCTTCCTTGTGAAGCACTTCTTAGTTGTGTAGCATATCCAAACATTTCTGAAAGTGGTACGTATGCAGTGATGATTTTTGCCATACCTCTTTGTCCCATTTCTTCGATTCTTCCTCTCTTTGAGTTGATTTGTCCAAGTACATCACCCATATACTCTTCAGGAGTATTTACTTCTACCTTCATGATAGGCTCAAGAAGAATAGGATTTGCCTTTGAACAAGCTTGTCTAAATGCCTTAGAAGCAGCAATCTTAAATGAAAGTTCAGATGAGTCTACATCATGGTATGAACCAAATGTAAGTGTTGCTTTGATGTCTACCATAGGGTAACCAGCAACATACCCTCTCTTGTATGCTTCATTGAGACCTTTTTCAACACCTGGGATATACTCCTTAGGAATGATACCTCAAACGATTTTATTGATAAATTTATTTGTCTCTTTTACTCCCTCATCTTCCTCATCTGGAGTAGTATATGGTTCAAAATTGAGAATAACGTGACCGTATTGTCCACGTCAACCTGTTTGCTTTGAGTATTTATGTTCAACATCCTTAACAGGAGCTTTGATAGTTTCTCTATAAGCAACTTGAGGAGCACCTACATTACACTCTACCTTAAACTCTCTTTTCATACGATCAACGAGGATATCAAGGTGAAGTTCTCCCATTCCTGAGATGATAGTTTGTCCTGTTTCATCGTCAACTCTTACTCTAAAAGAAGGATCTTCTTCAGCAAGTTTTGAAAGGGCAACACCCATTTTTTCTTGGTCTGCTTTTGATTTAGGTTCTACTGAAACAGAGATTACTGGTTCTGGGAAATCCATAGATTGAACAAGAAGTTCTTTATTTACATCACAAAGTGTATGTCCAGTTCTTGTATCTTTGAGACCTACGATAGCCCCGATATTTCCAGCAGAAATTTCTTCGATTTCTTGTCTTTGGTTTGCATGCATTTGAAGAAGTCTTCAAACTCTTTCTTTTTCACCAGTTGATGAATTGTAAATATAACTTCCAGCTCTAAGTGTTCCTGTATATACTCTTGTAAAACAAAGTTTTCCTACGAACGGATCAGTCATGATCTTGAACGCAAGGGCAGCAAGAGGAGATGCAGCGTCAACCTTGATCATTTCTTTTTTTGACTTATCATCAACATCCATAACTTCAAGCATTCCATCATTTCTATCAAGTGGAGTAGGAAGATAATCACAAGCAGCATCAATTACAAGTTGTACACCCATATTTTGAAGTGCTGATCCACAAGTAAGAAGATAGATATTGTTTGCACAAACTCCAGCTCTTAAACCTGCTTTTATCTCTTCTGTTGAGAGTTCTCCAGCTTCAAAAAACTTGTTCATAAGATCTTCTGATTGTTCAGCAGCTCTTTCCATCATTTTTTGTCTAAACTCTTGAACTTTAGGCATCATATCAGCAGGAATATCTCTTTCGATAATCGTTTCACCCATTTTTCCTTCAAATCTATATGCTTTCATTCCAACAAGATCTATGATTCCTTCAAATTGAGCTTCTTGCCCGATAGGAAGTTGAATAGGAATAATCTTATCAGCACAAAGTCTCTTTTGAATAGATTCATATGTCATATAAAAATCAGCTCCTGTCTTATCCATTTTGTTTACAAATGCGATTCTTGGAACTCCATATTTATCAGCTTGTTTCCAAACAGTTTCAGATTGTGGTTCTACTCATTGAGAAGCATCAAAAACAGCAACTCCTCCATCAAGTACACGAAGTGATCTTTCTACCTCGATAGTAAAGTCAACGTGACCTGGAGTATCAATGATATTGATTTGATAATCTTTCCAGAATGTAGTCGTAGCAGCAGCCGTGATAGTAATACCTCTCTCTTTTTCTTGTTCCATCCAGTCCATAGTAGCTTCACCATCATGTACTTCACCTATCTTGTGTGATTTACCAGTATAGTAAAGGATTCTTTCTGTAGTAGTCGTCTTTCCAGCATCGATATGCGCGATGATACCTATGTTTCTGACCTTCTGGAGTGGGTACGTTTTATCAGCCATAAAATAATTTTTTAAATACAAATAAATGCCCTTTTTTGGCAGCGCAAAGATAGTATACAAAAGGCTCTAATAGTCAAATAATTATGACAAGAAAATATCCTCTGAAAAACTGTATGTAAAAAACAATATAGAGTAAATGTCAATTTGTTATCTTGTACACAGTATTATTTTTCTTGCTTCTCCACCTATAAAAATCACTAAAAACAAAAAGTTGACAAAATAATATATATATTTATAAATACCTAAATAATTTTATGTTTTTACGTTCGCAGCATATATTTTGAAAGCTCTTAGCCTCACATTTAACTGAAAATGGTGGCACAAGAGTGTTAATAGGAAGTGTGCAAGAGGAGCTCTTAGATATCATCTTACCTAGTGGAAAACTTGAGGGAAACTCAAAGTGATTAACAAGTACCATTTCGAAGGAAAATGGACAAGAAAGAACGATTATTGCAACTTCAGACACAGTACTTGGAGGTGACTTAGCTTCAGAGTTTTGAGACAGGGTTATTGAGATCTTGTATATGACACAACAGCAAAAAACTCGTTACTTATGTGTTCATTTAGAAGTAGGTGAAAACCAGTGATCAGTAAGGAAACTTTTGTTTACCTCAGAGGATGGTATTTTCCATTGAGAAAAAATCCATGGAACTCAATATTTTGATCTACGACTCAGAAAAGAGCTTTGAGCTTTTCCATGAAAAAAAATCCCTTTCTCATCACAAGAAAAAGAAGCAGAAGGAGACATAATTTCGACCTTTCCGAAACAGGTGAAAGAAGCTATTTTGTCTCTACTTTCAGAAGCATATGCAGGTTGTGATATTATTGACGATGTATTTGAAGCAGAAACAGA
>CAYTMN010000007.1:0-6811 GCA_964438925.1 uncultured Candidatus Peribacteria bacterium | reverse complement strand
TGGTTTTCACCTAGAAGAATGTTTCTCAACATTCACGAAGGAATAGAAAAAGTAAAAGAAACTGACCGTTAAACTTCTTCTAAATCTACTCCATTTAAAGAGCGCTGTACCTCTCCGACGATAAACAAAGCGTAACTCTGAGCCTTTCAAGAAGTGATTGAGAGGTTATTTTCTGAGAGAAAAAAAGCAAATACTTTTGCGATAAACGCAAGAACTTTTTCATCGGTAGATATGAGGTTTTTGAGACGAAGAGTATTTACGGTTGAAGGAGAAATAAGTACTATATCGATAATATCTTCAATCCAATAATTGATTCTCTTTTTAAGATTTTCATCTATTTCTCTATCGTTAAACTCCTGAAGTTCTGGGTTTTGTAGGTAGGTAAAAGTATATCGAGCTTTGAGTGAAGTATCACGTATCTTGAGGCTTATAGGCATATGTATGAGAGAAATAGCTCCAAGTACAAAGTTTGAAGGGTATCCCATATCTAAAAGTTCAAAAAGATCTTCTAGAAGAAAGTCATACTTTTTATTGAGAAGTATCTCGACTAAAAACGAGGCAAGTAAAAAGTCGTGTTTTTTTGCCTTTCCTTCGTCTTTTTGTGTACGTCAAATACCAGCAGCAGCTTTTTTGCTTGATTCTCTTTGTTTTTCAGCCTGTTCTCGAGTTGCTTCAGCTCATGACTGACCGCCTTCTGGAACTCACTCACTCGGAATATAATTTTCAAAATCCATATTTTAGGGATGAGGAAAGTAACGTTTTAGCGAAAATCTACCTGTATCACTCTCCAGATATTATTCGTATCTTTATAGTGTTGAAATTTTACTCACATTTGAGTTAAAAATTCTTTTGATTCCTCATATTGATCATATCAGAATTCCATAAATAATACAAGATGTATCTCTGGATTTTTTGCCTGAATATTCTGTAATAGTGTTATAAATCTTCTATACAGTTCAAACCCTGTTCCTCTTCATCAAAAAAGTGCAACACTCGGCTCATGAAAAAACACCGATGCTTCCATTCCTCATAGGTCCACCGTACGAATATATGGCAGATTTGCAGTGATGATATAGGTTTGAATATCTTTTTGATATATGGTTTCCTGAAAGTGAGAATCAAAACTCTCAAACCCCTCGGCAAAAAAAGTAACTTTCTCTTCTATCCCGTGTTTTTTAGCATTTATCTTGGCTACTTCTACAGCCTCAGCTGATATGTCAAAGGCAAAAAGTTTCTCTATATTTTGAGGATTTTGAGACAAAAAGATACTCTGTCCTATACATCCACTTCCCGTTCCTATATCACTCAGACACACCTTTTCACTGAGAGTTTTTGCATAGTCTAAAACCTGTGAAACCAAGACTTCTGTGTCGATACGCGGTACAAGAACTCTACTATCTACGACAAACTCACGTCCATAAAAGTGTGCAACTCCCGTCACATATGCCACTGGCTCTGTACGCATCACTCTTTTAAATCCTGCTTCTATCTGTTCTAGTTTTTCGTCAGGGATTTCATCCATTTGAAAAAGTTCTGTCTTTGAAACTCATAAAAAATGAAGTAAAAGCTCTTCTATATCTTTTTTTTCAAGAAAGTACTTTTGCTCTCACATACTCACAACATCTAGCTTCTTCACTCTTTCACTTTTAGAAAATATATAGGAGTAGAGTACAAAAAACTTGAAAAATTACAAACAATTTGTACAATATTGACATAATAAAATATTTAATCTTAATATATTGAAAGATTTTGAAAATTTTGTTGCTTGAAGACCACACACAAGAAGCTATACAAAAATAGACGGACCAAGAATATGGTCGACTACAGATAGCGTAGTATATATGGCTGATGGAAAAGTCTATAAGAGGTTTTTAGATGCTGCAGAAACTTCAGTACCAGTAACTGAACAAAACTTACGAAGTTACCACAAAATTCACAAAATACTTTCCAGCCAATCATTCCGCCTGCAAATTCCTTTTGGAAGACTAGATTTGGAAATACGTATACTCCCTCTTGAACAACAAGATATTTTAGTTTCACCTTATTGAATGCTCTCAAGTGCAACTTTTATCAATTGAAAAACTCTTACAGAAGAAAGTATCCCCTTTAGTTGAAAATTTGGACTTTTATGAAACGCTGTTGCGAGTGGTATAACTCAAATACTCACGCAAATATGAGTGGTGGTAAACACACATGATAGTTATGTCCATCCAACCAACGTAAAAGTAGGAGAACAAGATAGAACAAAACTTACTATCACAGATCTATGATCTAAAATACCTGCCTTTGTAAAAAGAAATGGTCATTTAGCACAAGACTAAACTACCTCTCAAAAGTTTTTTTGTTAAATATGAGAACCGTGAAAAAGAGAATAATGCAAAGATATACTATTGAGTAAAACGCATTAAGAGGGAAATAAAATGGAGGAAAATCTTTGTACATACCGATAACATCTTTGATATTGAGTGCTTCAAACGGTGGAAAAAGAAGCTGAAGCAGCTGGACTCACAAAGTAGCTACTTTGTTTTGCAGACGAGAAACAAGGTCTAAAAGCAGAGTAAAACTATGAGCGCAGATATAGATCATCACACTTACTAAGATAGTAAGGATAGTCGACATAAATGTTGAAAGGAAAAAAACAATCGCAAGACTTATCTCAAACTTAAAAAACGTAAACAAAAGTGCATACAGTATAAGACTATCTACAGGAATACCTTTCAGTAAGAGCATCGCTAAAAATACAAGTGACTGTATAAGAGTGATGATAGCAATAGCAAAAGAGAAACCAGCAAATTTTCAGAGGATAAACTCTGAACGCCTAATAGGCTTTGAAAGTATTAAAAATATAGTTTTTCCTTCTATCTCTTTAAACAAAAGTTGGCTTCAAATAAACAAAACTCATATAAGTCCAAATACTTCTATCATAGAAAGTCCAAAGTCTACGATAATCTTTTCATCTTCCCCAAGTGTCAGTTTTCACAAAGCAAGAGAAAAGGCGATAAACACAATCGCAAAAAACACGATAACATAGAGAAACTTGTTACGTATAATCTCTTTAAATGTATTTTGAGCAATATTCAGCATATTTATTCAAAGTTATATTGTAAAAAATTCTTATTTCCATTTATAAAGCTATTTATATCCATACTTTTTTTTCATTCAAGTTTTACTGCGTACAAAATGAGGACTCATGAAGCTGTTCAGATACCATATTTCTTTTCTGGAAGGCAAATAACACTTCAAACAGGAGCGCTCAGTGACTGGTCAAAAAAACAGTCTTCTATCTGAAACTTTTTTCCTTCAAAATACGTATAGATTCATGGCCAAGGGGTATACGCTCTAAACCTGTTGTATATTTCTTTTGCTGTTTGAGTATGAAAAGATACTCTTCCGTCCTCTTTTTCTATCTTAGTACAGTATGTTGCCTTTGTACTATCTTGCGCAGTTGGAGTAAGTCCAGTATCGACTATTTGTTGCATCACTTCATATATGAGCTTTGGTCATACTCAAGCGAACTTTTCAAAGATATTTGGAGTTTTGTCCACAATGTCCACTTTGATTTCCTCTATTTTAAACGTAGCTCCTTCATCCATTCACAAACTCATCTGCATTATTGTCAATCATGTCGTCTCATCTCCATTTTTTAAACTTTCCTGTATCGGTGAAGCTCCTCTATACTTTGGAAGTATTGATCCGTGTATGTTGAGTGGATAGTACTTTGGCAAATCCAAAACACTTTGAGGAAGTATCTTTCCATATGCAACTACGACAAAAAAGTCAGCCTGCACTCACTGGAGTGTTTGCAGAAACTCTGTGTTTCCTTTGAGTTTCTCTGGTTGCTCAAGAGGTAAACTGTGAGCAAGAGCTAACTGTTTTACTGGCGTAGGAAGTATCTCCATCTTTCTCCCTACAGGTTTATCGTTTTGACTTACGATAAGCGCCACTTCCACATCACTATACTCTAGAAGTCATTTGAGTATAGCGGCTGAAAACTCACCTGTTCAAAAAAATACTATCTTCATATTATGGACTTAGAAAAATACTCAACTCTTGCTCTCCTTTTTGAAAAAACACATACGCTCAGGTAAGCTGAGTTGTTCCACTATAGAGCTTCCTATTCCCGTTTTTATTGACTATCTTGAGGCTCGTATAGACGGTGCCTGCTCTATCTGGTTGTGCGTTTATAGCCACTACTTTTGTATATCTGTCTTGGTTTGTTCCAACATTGTCATCAGAAAAGTACGAGGCTCAGAGCTCGTTGGAAAACTCTCAGGTAAAGTATGACTTATACACATTGTCTTTTGTTGTTTTGAGAGTAACACTTGGAGTAGAAGTACTCAAGTACAGCTCACTCGATTTCTTTTTATCATTGCTATACAGGTCGAGTGTCCAACTCTCGCTTGAGGCTCATACACTTGCAAGCACAAACACTCCTGTATCAAAGTTTGAGGTCTGAAATATAGCGTATTTATCACTATTAGCATCCAGATAGTAGGTATACCCTCCAGACAATCCAAAATTTACTTCATAAGAAAGTCTAAAAATACTGTAAATGTCTCTAGCTCACTTTTGAGTTCAGTCGTTCATAAAAGCTTTGTAAGGTAGAGAAATCACGAAGTAGAAATAATCATGATAATAGATACCACGACGAGCACTTCCACGAAACTCATTCCTCTCTTTTTCATAGTTACTTGAGTTTCTTTTTTACTTTATGTACAAAGTCAAACACAGAGTTTACAAACACAACGATAAACACCAGCATCATAAACACGATGATTTTCCCTTGAGTTTCTAAAAAAAGTGAAGTCACTCCAAAGAAAAAAGAGATAGCATATATAAAGGTCAGTATCTGCTTTTTTGTCATCCCTGCTTGTAACAGCCTATGGTGCAAGTGACTAAAGTCTTTGTTCATAGGGCTTTTCCCAGCTAAAAGTCTCTTGAAAATAACATAAAACGCATCTATGAGATACACTCAAAACACCACCACTACCGTGGCAATCTTTCCCCCTGAGATGATAGCAAGACTGGCAAGCATAAACCCCAGAAACATAGTTCCACTGTCTCCCATAAGCATCTTTTCTCTCACATCAAACCACCAAAACAGCCCCACACTTGTGAGTATAGCAAGCGACATTTCCATGATGAAAATAGCATTTTCTATACCCCCACTATAGGTGTCGGTAAAGTAGAGTTTCACTCACAGTAAAAAGATAACCAGAAAAGAAACAAACGAAAGTCCTGAGGTAAGTCACGGTATACCATCACTCCAGTTCAGAGAGTTGAAAATAGTTACATACCAGATAACGGTAAACAGTATTGGCAGAAGAAAAATCTTGTAGTCAAAGAGCTCCATTGAAAGGATATTGAGGTTGATAAATCATCCAAAGATAGTGGATAGATACCCCGTTTTAACAAATGCTAGACCGATAACAGCGCCTATGAGTATCTGGAAAAAAAGACGGAGTTTTGGGCTGATCTCATAAAAGTCGTCAAAAAAACTCAGCACCGTTACGATGGTTCCAAACACCACCAAAAACAAGAGTTTGAGGTTGTGTTCAGCAAACATAGAGGATATGATGACAAAATTGATGAAAAAAACTACTCCCATACTGTACGGAATCGGTGCTCTTTTGTATCCGTATTTGTGTGGTTTATCGAGAAGTTGGTACTTTTTAAATACCCTTCTGAGTACCTCTATAAGGATAAAGCTCACACTCAAAGATGAAAGTCAAAGAAACAGTAACTGCATATATGATAGTTATCTTCTGTATTATAGAAAAATCTGCTATTTTACCAACGTTTTTTCTTACTTACAAAATTCTTCTTCAGTCATTTGTTTTTCTGTATCACTGAGTTCATACTTTGAAAGTCTCTCAACAAGCGCTACTTTTGAAGAAGTATCAAGTGTTTCATAGGTATCATAAAACGTCTTTGCCCAGATATAGATGATGAGCATATATCTTTTTTGTGCCTCTTTAGGAAAATCAGTTGGGGAGATACTACAATACTCGTACGTAAAAACAGGTGTTATTTTAGGGATTATAGCCTTAAAAATCTTTGCTGTTTTTCCAGACTTTTTAGCAGCAAGTAAAGCTGCATCTACCTTTTTTTTCAAGGCTTTTCCAGAGTTTCAAAACTCAGAAACAAATCACTCTTCTATCTCAGCTCACGTAAACGAGTCTTGCAAATCTATGAGTTCATCAAGCATTTTTAACGTATTGGTTTGTTTTTCAGAAAACGTATGAACAATACTTAGGTCTTGAAATACCCTTGCATCATCTACCCCTGCCTCTGCAAAGAGTGGTAGAAGTGTAGCAAAAAATGCGGCAATACAGAGTATGATTTTTTTCATTTTACCCTTGATAATGATAGATAGGAAACTTGAGACAAAGCTCTTTTACTTCTGCTCTAATAGCCTTAAGCTCCTCATTTGCATGAATAAACGCTCTGAAACTTTCGAGTGCTTTGAGTTGTTCTTTTTTATCTTGTGGGATATCAAATCTTTTTACGGCTTCATATACTCTGTGAATCCACGCAGCTACTTGTTTCATCTCAGCTTCTTTCATCCCACGCATAGTCATAATAGGTGTTCCCATACGTACTCCACTTGGATAAAATGGTGAAAATGGTTCATTTGGTACCGTATTTTTGTTCATAGAAATACCTGCTACTTCAAGAGCTTCTTGCATAAATACTCCCTTTCCTGCACCAACGTACATAAGAAGAAGATGGTTATCTGTTCCTCCTGCTGCGAGCTTGTATCCATAGTTTATAAACTCTGCTGCAAGTGCTTGAGCGTTCTTTTTTACTT
>CAYTMN010000006.1:9136-31239 GCA_964438925.1 uncultured Candidatus Peribacteria bacterium | reverse complement strand
ACCTTGGCAGCACGAGCGTATCATAAACCTAGTTTACGTTGGAGAAGTGAAGTACTTCCCTTTTTGGTTTCTTTTACTACTTGTATTGCTTTTTCTATTATCTCTGGGTCTTCGTCTTGGTCTCCGTTGTATCACTCAAGTATACTACCTGTGAGACTTGACCTACCACTGACGATACTCTCGTCATACATATTTTTGAGGAGGTCTGGGTCTATAGTGAGTTTTATCTGGTTTACGACTGCTTCTACTTCTTCGGTTTCGACTAGTACTCCCTGTACACGTACTGGCTCTATAACTCCGGTAGGTGCGTAGAGCATATCTCCACGTCCGAGGAGGTCCTCTGCTCACGCTTTATCTATAACTGTACGACTATCTACCTGAGACGCTACGGTAAACGCTATACGACTCGGTATATTTGCCTTTATAAGACCAGTGATGACGTCTACTGACGGACGCTGTGTTGCGACTATGAGGTGCATACCTACGGCACGTGCCATCTGTGCTATACGTACTATACTTCCCTCTACTTCTTTTTTATTTCCACTCATCATGAGGTCAGCCAACTCGTCTATAACGATGATGATAAACGGTAACTTTTGGTCTTTTTCTACTTTTTCGTTGTACTCTTTGAGGTTTCTGGCTTTTACTGCTGTCGCGAGGTCATAACGCCTAAGCATCTCTGTCACTGCCCACTTGAGAGCGTTTATAGCCTTGTCAGGTGACGTGATAACAGGAGTAAGCAGGTGTGGTATACCGTTGTATACTGAGAGCTCTACACGCTTAGGATCTACAAGTATCATCTTGAGTTCACTTGGAGTAAACCTATATAGAAGCGATATGAGAAACCCGTTCATACCAACAGACTTTCCTGAGGCTGTTTGTCAGGCTACGAGCATATGCGGCATTCTGGCGAGGTCTCCGACGATGATGTCTCCATTTACGTCTTTTCCTATAGCGATAGGTATGTCGTGTTTTTGTGAGTGAAAGTCTTTAGACTCTATGACTTCTCTGAGTCCTACTGGCTGTCTGTGGTCGTTTGGTACCTCTATACCTACTACTCCGAGTCCTGGGATAGGAGCTTGTATACGTATAGACTTGGCTTCGAGTGCGAGGGTCAGGTCTTTTTTGAGGTTTTCTATCTTTTGAAGTTTTACTCCTTCTTTTGGTCTGAGTCTGTACTGTATAACCGTTGGTCCTACTTTACAACCCTCCATATCGACTTCTATCTTGAACTGGAGAAGTTTTTCTTGTATCTCTATCTCTTTTCTACGTATCTCGTTTTGGTCTATGACTATGTTTTTTCCACGCTCTGTGAGTAGGTTTATACTAGGAAACTTCCAGTTGTTAAACTTTGGCTCTTTGAAGTCGTGTTTGTCGTCGTCTCACTTCCCTGTTACCGCTTTTTTGAGCATATCAAACGGGTTCACTCCCTTGGCTGTTTTTTCTACTTCTACTTTTTTCTTTACTGCTGGAGAAAGTGGTTTTGGAGGGTTTTTTGCTATGCGTTCTAGGTTTTCTTTTTCCTTTTTGAGCTGTTCTATCATAGTTTTGTACTCTCTGCTTTGCAAGTTGTCAGCCTCTTTACTAGACTTAAACGCTTTTGG
The DNA here is from genome assembly GCA_964438925.1 of uncultured Candidatus Peribacteria bacterium. GTDB lineage: Bacteria > Patescibacteriota > Gracilibacteria > BD1-5 > UBA6164 > CAYTMN01. The sequence continues at coordinate 29,635 of CAYTMN010000006.1, read as the reverse complement.
GACTTTGGTTGCTTCGGCAGTGTCACGTGCAAGTTTGTCTTTTATATCCGACACACTTGGTGCATACGAAAACATAGTTGCGAGAAACCCAGTAGGTGAAAACTTGAAGAGGATGATGAGTGACATGATGAGGAGTCAAAACGAAAGGACGATGATAGTGTTTTTTCCAAGTATAGGTAACAGTGGGGTAAATACGTTGAAAAACGCAGGATATGTCCCCATGAAAAACCCGAGAAGTGTAGTCATAGAGGTATAGCAGAACAACAATCCAACGAGTCTATAGAAGTCAAAGTATACTCCTCTCTCTTTTATGAGGTATATACCAAACAGTGCTGCAATAGGCGAGAAGATAAACTTGTAATAGTCTCCAAACAAAAAGTAGAGTACTTGAAAGAGGTAGGCACCAAACAAAGACTGTGTGTCTCCTACTATGGAAACGACTCACAAAACAAAGAACAGGGTTCCAAAAATGATCTTATTTGCATTTGAGCTTGTTGCGGCACTTACCTTTGACTTCTTTCCCACAGGTATCAGGTTACAACTAAATTGTGTGCATTATAACGAAAATGCAAAAGAGTACAAATGCAGTAGTGTGGATATATTGACAAAAATACTATTATCTTTACAATCATAGAAATATATTTTATACATCACATTTTATGAGTATAGATGAGCCAAAAGATTGAGAAGGTGAAAAAGCCTGAAAAACATGATTTGAAGTAGAGAGAGTTATAGGGGCAAAGTCTCGTGTTGATGCGCTTGTATCGTCAGATAGTGAGGTTGTACAGCTGGGAAAATATGTCATCACCAGTGGAAATGGAGAGCTCTTTATCAATGGTGGAAAGGTAAAAATGTTTCCAAAAGTAATGCCTGCTTTTTTATACGCTGCTAAAAAGTGATTTAGAGTATCACAAGAAGAACTAGAGCAGCAGTTTTGAAAACTTGAGATGTGAGGGAAATACGCTACTTTGATAAACGCTGTTCTCTGACAGTTTCCAGAACTACAAATACAAGAACCAAAAAAAGAGACAAAAAGACCCCGCCAGTATACTACTGAAGATGCTCAAGGCGTGTTGATACAGTCAACAACTCTAGTGACTCCTGACAAGGAAAAACTCCAAGTTCAGATATATAGAAAGATACAAAAAGGGAAAAAAACTATGCATTTTATACAGATAAATGGAGGAGAGATGCATAACTTGAAAACAAACTATGAACATCAGCTGCAAGTAATGACGTCTTTGATAGCATCAGGATATATTGATCGTGAAAAGTTTAACGCTGAGTTCTCTTCTGTAACTCAGTTGTATGGGAAACTAAAAATACTCAATGAGATATTTTGAGAGTACGGTTTGAAAATAACTTTAAATAGTGAAGATAGAGAGTATATCCTCAGTAAAGATGGGAAAAGACTTACGGTTGAGTGGGAATAATCAATAACTCTATGACTTTACGACAAATAGGATTTGCAGCACTTGTTGCAGGCTGAGTTACTACAGGTTCTCCTCAAGGAGTTCTTGCTCAAGATATTCCGTGAACGGTGATAGCTCCTTTTTGTAACTCTACAGTTATCACAAAGAGACTTCCTACCACTGCTCCAGATGAACCAGCAGATGTACGAGTGACTGTTCAGATATGTGTAAACAACGCTCTGAGAAACCTCGATATAGATATAAACGGTTCAGTAAATCCTGTTTTGTGAGACAAAGATGCTGTCATAAGGTGTGTATACAAGGAAATGGACCTAATCTTTGACCAGGAGATACAAAAAAGAAGAGCTCAAAACTTATCACCGACAACACTTGTACAAAATATCTTAGAGAGAATACAGGAAGAAAATGAGAGAATCATAGATGTATGTCTAGGAGCTTCCTAATAGGCAAAAGAAAAAGACCAACGTTTGTTGGTCTTTTTTCTCTATTTGTATATTTGAGTGTAGGTTGTTATGCAGCTACTTTCTCATATATTCTGTCTTGTACCAATACTTTTTCTAAGTATTGAGACTCTTTTTTGAAAAATCGTGCGAGTGCAAATGTATCTCTCTCTTCGTTTGAAAGTTTGAGAATTCTTGCTACTTCATCTACCGATCTTTGTCTAAGAGCCAAAACTTTTTCCTCAAATGTGAGTACTGAGTCTGTGGTCTTTTTTGTTTTTGTTTTCATACGTATCTTCTTTAAAAAGTAAGTTATTCTCCCCAGCCGTCACTGTCGTATAAGGCTGCGTCATATGCAGGTTGCCCTGTCAAAAGACTTGCTACATCGGTTATCTGTTCCAGGTCTACTTTTGTATCTGTAGTACCTATAATTGTGCTTTTTTTCATAGTTGTATAGTTAGGAGGTAAAAAAATTTTTCCAACGCTCCGTTTCCCTATACTAAGGAGGTTTATCCATAGGCATTTTTGGGTTAAAATATATGTGTTTTTGTTTTGGTAAAAACTGTATTTAGGTTATGCAGTGACTAAACTTCTCATTAGTCTTGTTGCATTTATTGCAGCTTGCGCATCTACTCAAACTCTAGGAGCTAAGTCTGCAATATCAATAGCTTCTCATGCTGCTGGGAGAACTATATCTCTTCAGAGTACTTCTAAGATATCTCCTTGAGGAGCAACAGCATTTGGTCATTCATAGTTTTGTGGAGTATTTAGTGTCATAGGTATTTTTTAGAAAATAAATATAAATAAATATTTTTTGTTATTCTCCCGTTATATCATCGTCTTCACCATCTTCAAAGCCGTGGTGTGCTAGTATTGCTTTGATTCATTCATTTGTTGCAACATCTAGGAGATACTCATGTCAGGGGGTTCCAGGTTGTGGGAGCAATTTCTGTGATGCTCATGCTTCTAACATGCTTTCTGTGTCTCCAGGTGGAAGAAGTGCAGTCATAGTGTTTTTTTAGTAAGTAAAATATTATTTAAGAGTAACAAATGGCTCTGCATTTTTTTCTATCGCATTTTCCAATATGTATGCTCATTCACCTCTCGTTATCTGTCTTTCGGGTCTATAGTACATATTTCCAAATTGGTCTCTCCAAGTATTTTCTTTATCAAATACTGAGTTAGCTTTGAGGTTTTCATCGCTACTGAGATCTTTGTACTCTATGGTTTTAAATGCTGGCTCGTCAAACACAAGGTACTGGTATGTTTTTTCGAGAAATCCTTTACGAGTGATAGTGTTAAACTTGCTTCCCTCTTCTTTTTCTACTTGGGTAATCTTGTAGTCTATCTTTTTTGTGAGAGTTGAATCTTGCGAATTTTTCTTGAGAAACACGAGCGTATTTCTTATCCAGTCGAGGGCATCTGACTCTGTGAGTTCTTTGTCTTCCATAAACGAACCTTTGCTCAGAGTTGGGATGATTCCTTTTTTGATAACCGAAACTACTTCTTTATAGTATGTGTATTTTTCATCCATTCATTTTGGAGCAGTAGTAACTATGCTTTTTGCTGCGAGTACTTTGTTGTCATACACGTTGGTGATAGTGATTTTTCCTCTTTCAGAGAGTATCTTGTAGTCAAATACAAGGATTCATCAGATAGTGTCTTTGTAGGTGAACTCTTTTTCTTTTACAAAGTCCTTGTCGTTACATACTTTTTTGTAGACTCTTTTGAGGTCGGAGATGCTTCACTTTTTGACACAAATGCTTGCTCCTTCTCCTCCACTAATCTTGAATGTACCATCAAATTTGATATTGAGCAGTTCTGTTCCTTTGTTGTCTTTGAACTTCATCGCACCAGTTTTGCTTTCTCAAAGTATGGTTTTTGTTGCTACTTCGAGTTTTCCTGTTTCTGGGTATATCTTTACTCCACTATCAAATACTTTGAAGTTAAACTTTTCAAGAAGTGTCGATCCTATTTTTGCGCTAATATCTACATTTACAGCTTTAAGAACTTTTACTTTTATATCTCTTTTTCCATCGGTAATGTACTTGATTTTACTTGGGAAAACTTGTACGAGTCACTCGTCATAGGTAAACGTGATACCTAGAGGCATAGTTCCTTTGAAAGGTTTTCCTTTTGTATCAGTAATCGTGAGTTTAATGTTTTTTGTCTGATCTACCGCAATACCTGTTCCTATGTCTTTATAGGTAAAAGATATCTTGTATTTGCTCTTGAAACTATCACCCTCTCTTTTTTCTATCTCTTCACGAGAGATAAGTCAGAGTTTGTCTATCTTTTTTGTTTGAGTGAGTTTCGATACAACTATCTCTTGTTTGTCTGAAAAAGCGGTATTTCCTCATAAGTATGACGAGTAGTCACTTTTTACTTGTGCTCTGGTTTTTGGTCAGAAGTATCATGCTCCTGTATCGTTTCTTGCTGAGATAATACCTTTTGCTAACTGATAGTTTACGATATCGTCGAGAATGTCGCTATAGTCTCCTGAAACTTCTCCTTTGTACGCTCATAAGTCTTTGAAAATCTGTTGTACTTTTTTTATATCGGTAGATGAGTTTCCTATATACACTGTAGTATCAAATATCGTTTCATCAACGGCAGAGTTGAGTTCTACGTTTGAGTTGTTTTTTCAAGAGAGTGCATAGCTTTTTGAGTCAGCTTTTTGTGTTTTTGTCTCTATGTTTTTTAGAAGTGCTCCTTGGGTTTCGAGAAATGCGAGTGGATCAAGAGTGTGTTTTTCTAGCTCTCCAAAACATACATCTGACTCAGATATCTTGCTATATGAGTACGGACAAGCTCAGTAGTCATAGTAGTATGGATAAAACTTGTTTACGAGGTCAATTTGAAAATGTAGGTGATTTCCCTCTGAGTTTCCAGTGTTCCCTACTTCTCCTATTTTATCTCAAGCTCCTACTACATCTCCCTCAGATACGTTTATCTTTGAAAGGTGGGCATAGTTTGATATAAAGGTTTTTCCTTCGTATGTATGTTCTATAGATACCACGTTTCACCGTGCAATCATGTTTTTTGCTACGAGTACTTTTCCATCATAGATAGAGTATACTGGTGTTCCTTCAGCAGTTGCAAAGTCTACTCATGTATGTCCTCCATTTCCCATATCCCACCCATATTTATAGCTTGATCCCCATAAAACAGTGTAGATTCTTGTATATTCATTGAACCCATCGTTTTGTTTTGCGTATTTTTCGTAATCTTTTGTATGAAGTATTGGAAGTTCTTGTTTACAATTGTCATCTAGGTCAGCATACTTTTCAAACCTACAATCCAGCTTTGAAATGTATTTTAAAGGATAGAGCATCTTTCCTCAAGCGTGTAGCCCAGTACTCCCCGTCAGGATAAACGGCAGTATAAGGAACGAAAGGACGAGCCTTTTCTTTATGTATTTTTTCATAAACCCTATTTAAATTGTATTTTTGTTTTTTAAATTTTTCGTATAATGCTGTTTGTATCCTAGAATCTACATATTTGACTTTTTATTAATTGTATTTTTTATATAGAAGTAGATATACTATAAAATAATTTAAGCACAATGTCAAATATCTGAATATACTTTTTTATAAAAACTCTATAATTGCTTTATATAAGCTAAAAAAGTCATTTTATGGAAAGGAGAATATGTAAAAATTTTAGGAAAAAAGTACACTAATACTTATTATTTCTCTATATTATGAAACTTTTTGAATTGGATCTCTTTGGTTTTACTATAGCGCCATCATTTTATTGACTCATGTACGTTATAGGGATATTTTGAGGGTATTATATATTGAAGAAAAGAAAGATTATTGACGATGAGAGGCTTGATAACCTTTTATTTTACATATTTTTAGGAATAGTTGTAGGTGGAAGACTTGGATATATCTTGTTTTATAATTTTCCGTACTATCTGAGTCATGCTTGGGAAATATTTCAAGTTTGGAAAGGAGGGATGAGTTTTCATGGTGGAGCTGTATGAGTGATAGTAGCATCTATCATTTTCTCTGTGAGAAATAAAATAAGCTTTTATAAGATAATAGATGAGATAGCGTATGTTTCTACTATTGGTATATTTTTTGGAAGAATAGGAAACTACTATAATAAAGAACTCTTAGGTTTTAGGTATGATGGACCACTCTCAATAGAAAAAGATGGAATACACTATTTTCCTACTCCTATACTTGAAGCAACTCTTGAAGGACTTATACTGTTTATACTTCTTTCATACTTTTATGGAAATAAGAAGTTTGAAGGGCAAATAGGATGTCTATTCCTTGTGTTGTACGGATTATTTAGATTGTGAGTAGAACTTGGCTTTAGAATGCCAGATGAACAGATAGGATACGTATTTTCTCACTTTACTCTTGGAGGAATGCTGAGTATATGAATGGTAGCTGTAGGATGTTTTATGTATGGGTATCTATGGTACTTGGATAAACACAAAATAGCTCCTATTTTCTGAAAGAAACATAAAAAATAATCCCGCTTGAGCGGGATTATTTTTTTAATGTATTATTGTTCTTCTTGTTTTTCTTCTTCTTCAGCTTTCCCCATTCTTTTATTGAGTTCTTCCCATACGTCTTTTGGAATAGGCTTACTTATCTTTATCTCTGGGTATCTTTTTGCAGCAAGAAATGGTCCTCTCTTACTTCCTTTTACTACCATTTCTTCTCCTGTTTCAGCATCAACTAACATTCATTTAGATGCGAGAATCTCTTCGAGTATTTCATCTTTTTCTGACTTTATCTTCCCTATCCATTTTACTTCTGGGTATTTTGAACTCGCGAGAAATGGTCCAAATCTCCCTGTTTTTACGACGATAGTTCCGTCAATACCTTCAGGACATGGTTTTCCTTCGTACTTTGCCTTGAGTGCATCAAGTGCGTCGTTTCCTCCTGCTTCTCTTTCTATAAACTTACACTCTGGGTATCCTGAACACCCGATAAATTTTCCGGTTCTTGAAAAACGGAATATCAATTCTTTTCCACACTCAGGACAGTTTTTTCCTGTTTTTTCTACTACTTTTTCTGAATCTTTGTCAGCTATCACAAGATCTTTACTCAGACTTCCTTCCCAAAAACGAGAAAGCATCGTTTCGTATTTTTCTTCTCCTGATGCTACCTTGTCAAAGTCCTCTTCAACTATAGATGTGAACTTGTAGTCCATCATCTTTGTAAAGTACTTTTCTAAAAAGTCATTTACAGTATATGCTGTATCTGTTGGGATAAGGTATCTTTTGTTAAACTTTTCTACATATCCTCTATCTATGATAGTAGAAATAGTAGGAGCGTATGTTGATGGTCTTCCGATACCTTCACTCTCAAGTTTTTTTACAAGACTTGCTTCTGTATAACGAGCGGGAGGGTTTGAAAATGTTTGTGATGCAAGGACGCTTTTTGCAGGGAGAATCTCTCACTTTTTAATCTCTGGGAGAATACCACCTTCTTCTGCCTCATCATCGTCGTCATGTGACTCAATATATACTTTCATAAATCCTTCAAACTGAATCACTTCTCCTTTTGCTATCCACTCTTGATGTTTTAGGTGAGTAGGTGCAAATGAGAAAGTAGTAATCTCAACGTGAGCATCGCTCATTTGACTTGCAAGAGTTCTTTTCCAAATAAGCTCATAGAGTTTAAGCTGTTGTGGGTCAAGTACGTCTGAAAGGCTTGCAGGAGTCCTCATAAGGTCTGTAGGTCTGATAGCTTCATGTGCTTCTTGAGCTGATGAGTTTTTGTTTTTAAATGTTCTTGTTTTTACATAGTCTTTTCCAAACTCTTTTTCTATGTAAGCAGCAGCTTTTGCTGTTGCTTCTTGACTGAGGTTTACGCTGTCAGTTCTCATATATGTGATAAGACCTTGTCTTTCTCCGTTTCAGAGGTCTATACCTTCGTAGAGCTTTTGAGCTATCATCATAGTTTGTTTTACTCAAAAACCATGCTTTCTACTCCCCTCTTGTTGCAATGTAGAAGTAGTAAAAGGAGCTCATGGAGTTCTTTTTGAGTCTTTTTTCTCTATATCGAGAAGTTCGAAGTCTATCTCTTTTTTCATCTCCAAAATAGTACTTCCGTTTTTGTCTTTTGTCTGTGTTGGTTCTACTTTTCCGTCATACAGAGTATGGAGAAGTTTTTCTACATCTTCTTTACTCGTGAAGTTTTTTGCTTTTCCATCTATCTTTGTGAGAGCGACTTTTACTTTGGCTTTTTTATGGGCAAGTTCTGAAGTTATCTTCCATGACTCTTTTGGGATAAATGCTTTGATCTCTCTTTCTTTTTCAACTATCATCTTTACTGCTACTGACTGTACTCTTCCAGCTGAAAGTCCTTTACGAATTTTTTTCCAAAGTATGGGACTTACTTTATATCATACAAGTCTATCAAGGATACGTCTCGCTTGCTGAGCATCTACAAGATTTACATCTATATTGCGTGGATTTTTTATACTTTCCTCTATTGCTTTTTTCGTGATTTCGTGAAATACGATACGTTTTACTTCCGTAGGGTTTTGGTCAAGTATATGACAAAGATGCCATCCTATAGCTTCTCATTCTCTATCCTCATCCGTCGCTATCCAGATGTTTTTATACTTTTTTGCGAGTTCTTTGAGGCTATCAACGGTTTTTTTCTTTTCTTTTGATATTTGGTATTTTGGAGCGAAGTTTTTTGCTATATCAACTCCAAGTTCTTTATCTGGAAGGTCTCGTATGTGTCACATAGATGCTACAACTTTGTAGTCAGCACCTAAAAATTTTTCTATAGTCTTTGCCTTTGCAGGTGATTCCACGATTACGAGGTTTTTCGCCATAAAGTATCTTCAGTAAATAATCTCCCAAAGTTATAAGGCGAAAACGTTTTTAGTCAAAAGAATTTTTGTGATATCGGCTTGAATAAAAGGTATTTTTACCCTTACTTTAGAAGTTTGAGAGGAATCAACCTCAAAAAGTTGATGATATCTTTCTTAAATGCAAGATTTGCGACTATTTCTCTACTTAGGGCTATTCTCCTATCTTCATCATCAGGAGTAGCTTTCAGAGACTCTATTTTTTCTACGAGTTGAGGATTTGAAAAATATTCAATTGTTACTATATTGTTTTTTATAACACTCTCAAGGAGTACATCTATAAGTCATACTTGTAGAACTGTATCCGTATTTTGCAGCATTTCTATAAGTACCTTTCTTTGATTTATCCATCTTCGAGGTTTGCAGTAAAGGTCTTGAGTAACCAATCAACTTGTCGAATACTCTTGTCCTATATTTTCAAGTGGTATAACGTCTCCTCCTATTTTTATCTTATCGCACTCAATGGTCGTATCTTTGATCGTGAGTGTGGTACGAGGTCAAAACATATATGGAGTAGCAGCTCTTGGATTTTCTTTAGCTTGTTCGATCTTGAGTACTAAGTCTGCATGAAAGACGTTATTTGGTGTTCCAATAATAGTAAATACGTGTTTTCCAAAATGCGTAATGTTCATGTGAAACTCTTGTGGGAAGAAAACAGTAGAAGCGTCTATTTGAGGTCAGAGTTGTGAAAAAAGTTGGCTCATAGTGCTATGAAATGGGTCTTCCGGCATAGATACATCGACTCATGGCTGTCCTATAAGTTCTGCGCTGACTTGATGGAGAGGAGTTTTCGGAAGATTTGCATATGTTTTAGGATCATTGAGGTCTCAGAGGACTATCTTGCTATTTCAAAGTTGTAACAGAAGTTTCGTTGCTCTTTGAACATGATCCATACATCTATCAATACCAATATTTGTTCCTTTTTTAAAGCCATTTCTGAGTCTACAAATATCTTGTGCATCAAGAAGTATACCACTTCATGTTCCAAGGTCGAGTCAGAAATATGGCTCATCTCCTATCTTTGTCAGTTTTTTATGTATAATCTCTTCCACAAGTCAGCAAGTCTGTGCTATATCGTAGAGCATTGTTAAGGCATACTCTGAGTATATACAGGCATTGAGAAGTTCATCATCTACCTTTCAGATGAGTTTTCTTCTCTCAGATTTTGGGAGTGAGAGTATTTCTAAACATTGGTTAAATATATCTTCGACTTCGTCATGGGTAAGTTTTCTGTTTACTGAACCTGGGTAAATGTACGCAACAAAAAATCTCATAACATAGTTTGCGATTTCCTGTTTTGTTGGTGTATGATTGGGGTCACAGAGAATATTTCTCATATCTTTGAGAGATCACTCTATATAGTGTTGCGGTTGAATAGTTGAGTATTCTTTATGTTTCAATTTGAATAAAAAATAGGCTATAAATTTATGTATTTATAACCTATTTAAATAAAATGTCAATTTATACTTTGAGAACGTTTTTTACAAGGTTTCTGTTATCAAATGGAAACTTTGCGTTTTCCATATACCTGGTAAGTGCATGAAAGATAGACCATTCATTATATTTGTCATACAAAAATGAATTTCCTTCGTTTTTCATAGGATTGAACTCACTTAAGAGTGATGAAAGATAGTTATCTTTTGAGATGATTGGTACTACCCCATTTTTGAGATAGTTGTTGAGATTTTCACAATCATTATCAGATACGATAAAGTCAAACCCTGAAATAAGGTTAGCTTCATACTTTTTTGCTACTACTATATTGTTACTTTCTGTTTCTTGTTCTACCTCACCAACAACGAGAAAGTTTGCTGGGAGATGTCTAAGCCCATCAAGGAGAGAGTTGAGCACTTTTTTGTTTGAAAGTATTACAAGACCTGTAAATTTTGTATCTTTATGAAATAAAAACTTATTCTTTATCAGGTTCTGTGCGTCTTTCTTTATAGAAAAAATATCTTTTTCACCCATACAGTTACATAAAAATTAATTGATATATCTATCTTAGCACAACTGCGAAAAATAGGACAGAAAAACTTATTGACAAGCCTTAAAACTCTGTAAAAAAGAGAAAAAAAGTTGAAAAAATAAAGAAATCTATACAATTACGATGTTTTAAGAAAACGCATTTTTAAGCATAAAACAAGGCAATCAATAGAAATATGAACAAGGATTTTTGGAAAAATAAGGCAAGTGAAGGAAAAATCTGCTTTTTAGCCCCTATGGATGGCTATGGAGATAGTCCATATAGGCAAACTATGAAAAAAGTCGCACCACATATTATGTGTATTAGCGAGTTTTATAGTGCCGATGGTTTGATACACTCAAAGTTTCTTGCCCAATCAGTTCTTCCCCACTCAGACATAGAAAAACCTCTTATCGTACAAATATTTTGAAAGGATCCTGAAAAGTTTGCACAGGCTGCTAAGATAATAGAGTGATTTGGTGTCGCTGGAATAGATATAAATATGTGATGTCCTGCAAAAAAAGTAGTAAGGAGTGGTCATGGTTCTTGTCTGTTTATCAATCAAGACACCGCATTTCGTATAGTAGAGTCTCTTGCTCAAGCGACAAATCTTCCAATAAGTGTTAAAACTCGATTATCGTTTGATGGTAACCAAAACCTTATAGATTTTGCAAAGTGACTGGAAAATGCTGGAGCGAATATGATAACGATTCATGGAAGGACTGCTAAACAAATGTATACTGGTAAAGCTGACTTCACCAATATATATGAACTCAAAAAACATCTTTCTATCCCCGTTATAGGAAACGGAGATATACTCAACTATGATGATGGAATGCAGAAGGTGCAAAATCTGGATGGTTTTATGATAGGTCGTTGTAGTTTTTGAAACCCTTGGTGTTTTCTTCCTGGTGGATATGTCCCAACTCTTGAAGAAGTGTTAGATATCATGTATTTTCATGCTACAAAACTAGTAGAATGTAAGTGAGAAAGAAAATGATGTCTTGAAATACGTAAACATTTGGTACAGTACCTCAAAAATTTTCCATGAGTAAAAGTATATAGAAAAAGACTTGTGACGAGTAATACTCTCCAAGAAATAGAGCAAATATTGCAAGAAATACGTTTGGAGTTTAGAGAATTTTTAGATAAAAGACCAGCTCTTTGAGAGCTGACTATTCCTCAGATAATAGAATAACTATTTTTTTGAAATAATTTTTTCTATTGTGTCTCATCTTTCAGCTACAACATACGCTGGACTTTCAAGATCTCTAAAAATAACTTCAATTACAGAAACTAAATACGCTTCGTGCGTCATTATACGGATTGGATTTTTTGATGATCATGGTACCTCTTGAGTACTTTTGCGTAACGCTATCTCTGGAATTTCTTTGTCATAGTGAAATCTAACATGTTCTATAGATACATCGTGTCCTGAAGATAATAAGACAATAGGAACTCTATCTGTGAGAAAAGGAAGTCCACCTTTATACTTGATTTTCATTTTTTCAAAACTTTCTCTATGGGCTCTGATATCTTCTGGAATATAATTTGGGCGCGGTGAGTTTTGTATTCTCTGTTCGAAAAAAGCTATCAAAAAATCTTTGAGAGCAGTTTCAGCCTCGCTTGAGCACACGAGTGACTCAAGTCCAGCTTTAAATATGTCATTGCTGAAATTTCCGCTTGGAAAAAGTACTATCCGTTTTCCAATATCTCATATATTTATTTCTGGTGTGTTCATCCAAAAAAAAATATTTTACTAGTTATAGCAAAATATTTTGAGTTGTCAAAAAATAAAAAATTATTGCATTATTCCATGGATTCCTGCTCTGGTTCTTTGGATAACATCAAATACTCTTTTATTGTCTTTGTTAAGTTTTACAACATAGTATAAAGCATCTAAAAGAGTTCAGAGAAAGTCTATTTTTACAAAATCTATCGAACTCTCACCAAACTTTTGAAAATCTTTGAGTTTTAAATTTCAAAGAAGAAGTGGATCAAATATACCTTTTCTTGCTTCAAGAGAGATAAGTATTTCTGATAGTTCTTGAGTACTGATACTTTTTCATTTTCTTGCAACTTGCGATACAAAAGACTCTGCCGTTGCATCATCTATGATTCAGGTGTCTTGGAGTCATTTCACTACCAATCAAATATATTCTTTTCATAATGATGAAGTAATAAATTTTGATATATCACTTTCATCTTGAAATGAACGAAGTTTTACCTTTTCAAATGCAATTTCTGTAACATCTACTCAAGAATCCATACAAATAGTATTAAAATATATTAATTATCTCTTTTAAACTCAACAAGGTTTGCAACATCTCATCAAGCTTTTTCTATAGCTTCAATGATAGACTTATTGGCAATTCACATTTTTTGGAAATATGACAGAGTAACCTGAAGGAAACTCCATAAAACCGTAAAAATAAGAACTTTTGTCTCTTCGTAGTTTCTGCCTTCTTTTAAAGCTGGATATGCATCTATAACTGGATTTGGAAGTCTGAGTATGTCATCTTTGAGTGCTACGAGCATGTTATAGGCTCTTAAGGCTCCATCAGGTCATTTAAAAAACTCCTCTGGTCTGTTTGATACCTTTGTGCTTGTTACGAAGTCTCCATGAGTGAGTTGATCAAATATGTATTCAAGTCATTTTGCTAGCTCTTCGTATTTTGGAAACTGGAACTTCATAGAAATGATAAAGGCTTTTAGTTCGTTTGCTTGATTTCTATCTGCGAGTACATGTCAAGTCACAAACTGTGAGTTAAATACTTTTCCAAAGTATTCCATTGATAAGGGAAATCTATTGTCATTTGCCCCAGGTGCTGTTGTATCTATATGGGTCATAAGGTTTTTTATGTCTATATGGCTTAAGTATACCTTATATTTTTATTTCTCACAAATTATGAGAGGTTTTTGAGAATAACTTTTTCTATTTCGTATATAAAATCTTCGTCATCACTTCCAATCATCTTTCCTGACTTCATCTTTTTATCAAGTTTTATAAGGTCAACATAGAGTCTTTCTAGCTCTAAATAATGCAATTTTATAGGTTTGTTAACAAGGAAAGCTTTGTTTCAAAGTCAGAGTTTTTCACCTATCTTTTGGCTTGGAACTCACAGATGCTTGAGGCTGTGGATGTAAAAAGAGTTTCTGAGGTTTGAGAGAAATGCATTGTAAAATGCATATACACTCATTTGTGTGGAGAGGTTTTGGAGTTGTCTAAAAAATAGTCAAAGGTTTCTCGCCAGAAGAGCATCAATAATCATGAAGATACTTTGGTCAATCTCAGGAAGCACAAACTCTCGTACATCTTTTTCTGTTGTTTCTTGAGTGTATAAAGAAAGTTTTTCTATTTCATTTACCGTTTTTGATATATTTCCTCACTTATACTCAAAAAGAAGCTTTATCGCTCCTACAGTAGCTACTTTTTTAAATCTTTCATAGAGAAATGTTATGGCAGCATTTTCGTCGTGAAAACTAAAGTCTCTCACTTCCGCTATACTTATGAGTTCTTTATATATTTTTGTTCGTTTATCGGGACTAGCAGAAACAAACAGTATGATGTTTTCTTCTGGAAATGTTTTGAGTTGATCCATAAAAAAAATATCTATTTCTTCAGAAGTTTCTTTGTCTTGCGAACTTGATGGATAGCCCTCAATAATGATAAGTTTCTTATCTGAAAAAAAGCTCTGAGATAAAAGTGCTTCAGCGAGATAGTTTTTTGAAGTTGAGGCGATATCTTTTATATGAAAAAGATTGAAATCTCCGTATTTTGAGAGAAATTTTTCTTTCCACTTCCCTACCTCGTCTCGTATTTGGTAGTCGTTATTTCCTGTAAAAAAGTATATCATATCTACGAATTATATTTTTGTAATAAAGATACCATTTCATACTCTTTTTGTGTTGCTTTATAGATAGAACGAACACTTGGAGTACCTGATGCAAGTATGAGCTTTGCTCCGGTGAGTTCACAGAGTTTTTTTGCTATATCACGAGCGTTATATCTAGGTCCATTGTCAGAGCTATAGCTTTGGTCATGTTCTTCGTCTATGATGATGCATCATAAGTTGTTGTACGGATAAAAGAGTGCTGATCTAGTACCAATAATGAGAGAATAATCTTGAGAATATATTTTCATCCAAGCATCCGTTTTTTTCGCATCTGAGAGTGTTGAGTTTATGAGTGGAATGTCGGCTCCAAAAAAGTCTTGGAATCTTTCAAGAATCTGGTTTGATAAAATTATTTCAGGAATAAGAATGAGTACTTGTTTTCACTCTGAAATCATCTTTTTGGCTATCTCCATGTATATCTGGGTTTTTCCACTCCCTGTAACTCCCCAAAAAAGAACCGTTGCATCTTTAGAGGAAGTGATCTTCTCAAGAGCTCAAGACTGTGCAGCTGTAAGGTCTAAGCTTTTACTCAAGTAGAGTTTTTGTTTTTTAGTGGTATATTTGAGTGTTTCTTTCTTGAGTTTTTCTTGGAGGTTTTTTGGGAAAAAAAGAGCTGTACTTGCATGAATAAGTACGAAGTATTGATGTGCGATATATTGGAGTAATTGTATTTGTGCTTTAGGCAGACAAACTTGTGATTTTACAGCTATAATATCACGAATATCTGTTTGGTGATCATCAAACTTTGCAATCTCTGAAATCTCGAGTACCACTCCTAACTCACTTTTTGAACGAAGAGGAACTTCTACTATTTGCCCTACTTTGAGTTCTTGTATGTTTTCAGGAACGTGGTAGGTTATCCCAACATCGTCAAATGAAGATTTAAAAGGAGCGACGAGCGCAAACATAGTTAGTATTTTATGAGACTAGAAATATTGTATCCACTTAAAACTTGCTCTCATGGGAGAAATGTGAGACTCATAAGAAAGCGTACTTGCTCTACTTTTCCTCAAAGTTGCTCTATGAGGTGAATCGCTGCTTTTGTGGTTCATCAGGTTGCGAGAACATCATCAACTATAGCTACTTTTTGATCCTTTTTGATAGTATTTGTTTGGAGAGCTAACGTGTTTGAACCGTATTCGAGGTCGTACTCAAAGTCTATAGTGGCTCCAGGGAGTTTTCCTGGTTTTCGTATCATCACAAAAGGAAGTCCTAAACTGTATGCTACGGCAGATCAAAAGATAAACCCTCTTGCATCAAGTCACACTATCACTTCTACGTTTCCTCTCAGAGGTTTTGCGAGTTCATCTATACAATATTTGAACGCATCAGCATCTCAAAGAAGAGGTGAAATATCTTTAAAGATGATTCAAGGTTTTGGAAAATCTGGAATATCGTGAATGTAGTTTTTGAGTTCCATAATTAAATAAAGTTAATGGTATTTGATTGGATTCACATTTCTTCTAGTCATTTTTGTATGAGCGCAATGTTTTCGCTTTTATCAATAGAGAGTTTGGAAAATTTATTTTTTGGTTGAATTGATACTCCTCCATTTTGCAAAAAGAGTTCTGACTCTCTGAGACTTGCTAAAAGTCATCATGAGGCTCAGAGATTTTTTAAAACTTGGCAAATACGTTCTTTATCAAACACTTCTCCATCAATAGGTGCTGGAGTATTTTGTTTTGGAGTATCTGATTTTTGAGAAAACAATTCCTCTATATCGTCTGGTGAGATATTTTCTTTTTTTTCTTCAGTTACCGGTCTTATAACTTCTTTTTTTTGAGTAGGTTGAGTTTGATTATTCTGCTGCGGAATTTGTTGGATAGCTCTTTGGCTACCTGAAAGTATTTTTAGGATTCATGTGGTAAATGTAATACTGTCATCTAGAGAAAACTTTGTCTTTCCATAGGTTTCATCGAGTGTTTCTAGAACATAGATAGAATCTTGAGATAGATCTCACTTTTTTACTTGTGTGAGAATACTTTCTTTTATGTAAAATAGTAGGTCTTTAAAAAAGAGTTTTATGTTTTTTCCAGTTTGTTGAAGTTCATCTAGGTCTCCAAGAACGCTCATGTCTTTGTTGAGAAGCTTTGAGTAAAATATCTCAAGTTTCTCTTTTTGAGTTACTCACAGATGCTCTATAAGATAGCTAAACTCAATTTTTCCGTTAAAAACTAGTTGTTCAAACATATTTATAGCGTTTCTGAGTCCCCCAGCTGCGTTTTGAGTTATATACTCGAGAGACTTTTCGTCTACTTCTATGGTCTCCTCTTTTGCTATATAGGTAAGTCTGTTTTTTATGTCTTGTTCGTCGATACTTCTAAAGTCGTATCTTTGGCAGCGAGAGAGTATAGTTTCAGGGACTTTCTGTATCTCGGTTGTTGCAAGGATAAACTTTACATGACTTGGTGGTTCTTCAAGTATCTTTAAAAGTGCGTTAAATGCTCCTTTGGAAAGCATATGCACCTCATCGATGATGTAGACTTTGTATTTCGCTTTATTTGGAGTAAATTGTGCTTTTTCAATGATTTCCCTTACGTTATCAACTCACGTGTTACTTGCAGCATCTATCTCAATAATATCTATGAGTTTTCCTTCTGTAAAACTTTTACAGATACTACAGTCAAAACAAGGATCTCCATTTTTAGGTGAAAGACAGTTTATAGCAAGTGCAAATATACGAGCACTCGAAGTTTTTCCTGTACCTCTTGGTCATGTAAATAAATAGGCTCAGACAAGTTTGTTTTGTGATACTGCGTTTCTGAGGGTATCACGAATAAAGTTTTGTCCTACAAGGCTAGAAAAGTCTTTTGGACGGTATTTTAAATACAGAGACACGATTATCCTATTAGAAAGTAATTTGTCTGTATTTTACTAAAAAAATGAGAAATGAAAATAGTTTGTTTGAAATGCTTATTTGTCTGATTTTTCCAAAAGATGTAGGAGGTTTTTGAGTATATACTGCTTTTCTAGTTTTACATATGTAGATTCTTTGTTCTTCTCTATTTTATCAAGTCTCGTGAGAATACTTTTCTCAAGTAACTGTATTTGTTTCTGAGAAAAATGCCTTTTTTTGAGCATCTTTTCGATTTTTGAAAGTAATAGTTCATACTTTTTTCAGAACTCAATACTTTCATCTATAGTTTTTCAGACTCAAAATTGGTACAGGTATACTTTTCCCGACTTGTATATCATATTTTCATATAGTATTTCTTGAGAGTTTTGGTTGATGTGTTTAGATTTTAGATGATACACATAGTATCATGGAGAAGTAGATTTGAGAAAGTATATTTTTCAAAGTTGTTCGTCTACTCAAAATGATGTAATATTTTTTTCACTTAGAAGTACTGTTTCCTTTTTTGATTGGAAAAAGTATTTTTTTATTCCCTCTTTATATAAAATATATAGATCACCATTTTTTCAAATTTGCAGATCTTTTATGTTTTTTCAGGAAAATATTTTCGTTCTTTTATTTGTCTTTTCATCTATAGTATAGACGTGTTTTTTATCTTCGATGCTGTAGAGTGTTTTGTCGTTTTTCTTGTACAAAATAGGTGAAGTTTTTTTATTGTACAATGCACCTTGTTTTTCATCTACACTAGCCAATGCTCAAGTTTGATTTTCATTTTTAAAAGTTTGAAAATAGTCGTTTTTATCTGTTTTTTCTTCTCAAGTATTCACCAGCTTTGAGATGTTTCAAAACGTATCTTTTATATAGCTAAGACTTCCGGAATTGTCGTATATAAAAAACAAACTTTGGCTTTTAGAAGGGTTTTCTACATAAAGTATTCTACCTTTTGAAGAATAATGAATAAAAAATACTTCTTTCTGAGTTTGGATTTTTTCCAAGAAAAGAGTTTTTTTGCTAAAAGTATAGGTAATATTTTTTTCTGTATCAGTCACTAAAAAATAATTTTCTTGGCTTACAAGAATGAAAAAACCGTTACTACTTCAGTATGCAAAATCTGGACTTAGAGTAAAAGTGACTTTATCTTGTTTTTGAAAAAGTATCGTAATCTCTTCAAAATTTTGTGAAGTACTCATAATGATATCATATGAGTGACTGAGAGAATTTCAAAGTACTGTGGAATGAATTTGCAAAGTGTAAAAATAGAAAATGATGAACACTAAGTTCTTAAAAATCTTGTTCATAGAGTTCATTTGAAAATAGATATATTTTAAAACTTTCTTTAAATTCTCTTTTTATTGTTTCAAAGTCTCAAGGGTATTTTTTGAGTAACGTCTCATAGTGGGATATTATGCTTGAAAAAATTGATTCTATTTCTGTATCGTGTAAAAGAAGCTGTCACAGAGTTTGATGTTCTCAATATCCGAAAAATTTATTATCTAGGTCAATGTTTTCTACGAGACTATCAAGGAAATACTTTTCTTGTTCAGGAGAAAAATCACTTTTTCATTTTAGTATCTGATAGTATGTTTCATAAAAAACTATGGCATAGTCTCTGAGACTTTCTAGAGTTTTATCTGGGAGAGAAATATTTACTTCAAGTGAGCCTTGATTGAGTTTTTGCATTTGCTCTATATAGGCATCTACGTCACTACATTGCTCATGTGAAAAACATTTCAAGAGTGTGTCATATCTCTCTCTATCTTGGATTTTCAATGTTTTGAGAGTCTGTTTGAGTGAATATATTTTCACTATTTCTTTGGCTATGTCTGTATATCTCCAAGTGAGTCACTTCTGTACTTCTGACTCAAAGTATTTTTGGTGTTGTAGGATGTATCTATATATTTTCAGAAAAGATTCTTGGTTGATGAGAGTATCTCTTGTATAAGTGGATTCTATATATCAACTTGATTGCAATGTATTAAAGGCAGTGCTTTCATCCTCAATGTACGTGTTTCATATAATATTTGTGAGAAGAAGAGCTATATCTCAATAGGTAGCGTTTTTATGTATATCCATCACGAGTGCTAGATGTGGAAAGTTCTCAAATGCTTCCTGTTTGTTTGTAGGAGGTACTTTGTTGTATAGCCATCATATAACTGTAGCTACGTCTAGAGAAACTTTTTTTGTAGGGATGTATGTAAAGATTTCACTCTTTAGTAATTTTTTTGAATCATCAAATATACTAGCCTCACACTCAAAAGGCGTTTCAAAGGTAGATTCTTTGGCATCTATTGGACTTGGATGTACTCATATTTTCTCTAGTATCACTTGCTGATTTGAGTTGCATACCATACTATACTTTTGACCTGAGGAAATAGATATCTCGTTAGGAATATGGAGATATAAACTATTTCATAGATTGGTGATATATGGTTATGTACTTTCTTTTTCTGTTCAGCTATTTGGGGGTATTTTTATCTGCTCTGAATACATACCTGGGTTACATGCGTTATAGCTTACTAAAAAATAACTGTATGTACTGGTTGTATCTAAGAGCGGATCTTGAAAGTCATCTTGAGAAGTTTCAAATACTCAATAATCTGGTGATGTACGGATAACTTTTACTTTTTCTTTACTTGGATTTTTCCAAGAGAGTTGTATGTATCTTTGAAGATGTGTGTCTTGAACTGTGTATGAAATATCTTTTATAGGCATTATACTTGGGCAAGTATCTTGATACACTCAACCTCCTCAACTGTCTTTTTTCTCTTCACAAAGTTCAGAATTGATACACCTTTTTATTTGTGGAGTCGAATTTTCAACATCTTCTTTTACTTCAAAGACTATGTCTTTCTCTCATAAAAATGAATTCTCTATGAGTGTAGAGCTTCCATTTATTACAACTGGTGATCTTCAAGTTATAGAGAAAATATAGTTGTTTGATGAAGAGAAAGGTTCCCATACTGCAATAACCCTATCATCAATAGTTCACGTATTTTTTATGTTTGAATAGATATATATCCCTGAATTTAATCCGTAAATATGTCAGAAGTTGTTTAATTGGCCA
>CAYTMN010000006.1:0-9126 GCA_964438925.1 uncultured Candidatus Peribacteria bacterium | reverse complement strand
AAATTTCTCTCATTTACCTTGCTTTCATCACCTCAAATGTATCAAAAATTGGTAAGAGTTCCATAAACTTTTACCATAAATACTTCTCTTTCTGTGGTGGAAAGTCTTTTTAAAACAGCACTACTTTCAATTCGCAAATCACCATATATTGTTGTGTTTCATATAAGAGTGGCTCATTTTTCTACAATCATAGATTCTATATGAAAATCTCCTACTATGTAAGTAGGTTCTTTCAGTACTATATTTTTAGCTTTTGATATTCATTGGATGTATTGAAAGACTTCTATATTTTCAAAATTTGTTTCTATTCCTCTCCCATAAGAGACTCAAGAAATAGAATTCACTTTGAGTTTTTGTGATTTCCCATCATGTATAGTTGAGTATATTTTTCAGTATCAGTAAATTTCGGATATAAAAATATCTTTCTCCCCATTGAGATAGAGTATACGTTCTCATATATCAACTATCCCACTAAAAGAGAAATCTTCCTGCAGTTCCATATCGCTTGCTAGATGAATCCTAGGAAGAAAATTTTCTGAGGTTTGTATCTTTTTTACTCTTTGTCCTCAACTAATATAGAGTTCTCCTCTCCAGTCAGAGTTTTCTGAATTTTCTATGTCGCCAGACACATATACTCAAAATAGGTTTGGACTTATAATTCATTCATTTTTTATTTTTCATTGAACCATAAGATACATAACATTTTCATCTCAGTTTGACCCATTTGTTCCTATACTTCCTTTATTTATAACTTCGTTTTGCACTTTTATGCTAATAATGTCTTTACTTGAGTACCACCATCCATGTCTTTTAAGAATGGCTCATGTATGGAGATATAAGGAATCTACTTCGATAGTATTTGTTGCCAATACAGTACTGAAAATCTCTACCCTATCATTTTTTCATGGAACTTTCCCTCCTTCCCAAGTTTCAGGATTATCCCAAAAACCTCCAGCTTGCGTTGATAGTATTATTTCAGCATACACTTCTTGATGAGAGAGATATAGAGTCAGCAAGAATAGAGTAAATAGAAGAAGCTTTCGTAACATATTTCTTAAATTTTTATTAAATTAATACAAAAAAAAGAAGGGTATTTCCCTTCTTTTCATAAATTTTACTTTGGTGATACATCTTTTTTTTACTTAGTTACTAATTTATTATCATCAATTCCTTTAAGAATTTCTTCTACAATAGTTCTATCATGCCATGCTATTGGTCCTTCATTTGTAACGAGTGAATGTTCATCACCTTTTCCACAAATAAGGATAATGTCATCTTTTTTCCCTGTGATAAGCGCTGTCCTTATGGCTTCTTTTCTATCTGGCATAATCCAGAAGTTCTCACCTTCTTTTCTCTCAATTCATGGAAGAATATCTTTCATAATAGTTTCTGTTTTTTCTCCATAGTCATCATCTTGTGTAAGTATAACAATATCTGACATCTCAGATACGATTCTTCACATCTCAGGCCTTTTAATCTTATCTCTATCTCCTGTTGCTCCAAAAACAGTTATAATCCTTTTAGCTCCTTTGATAGCTTTCATAGTACCCAAAACTTTTTCTAGTGCGTCAGGCGTATGTGCATAGTCTATAAAAACCATATACCCTTCTTTATTTTTTACTTCTTCTAGTCTTCCTGGAATCTGTTCTACTTGAGCAATAGCTTTTTCTATCTCATCTGGTTTGAGTCATACTGAAATAAATGCACCTATCGCTGCAAGAATATTGTATATATTAAATTCTCATCTGAGTTTTGTTTGTATCTTGAGGACTCATCATGCTATTTTTACATCAAAGAAGGTTCACTCTACTGTTTGCTCTACGTTTTCAAAGCGAATATTGGTCTTGAGGTCTTGACCATATGTGAGAAGTGAATCGTATGCTTCGTTGAGAAAAAGGTCTTTGTAGTCAGAGTCATAGTTTATGACTGCTGATTTTTTAATGCCTTGTTTTCTTCTAGATGTTATAAGTCACTTGAAGAGTTTGAGTTTTGTTTGTACATATTTTTCCATGGTTTTATGAAGATCTAGATGATCTTGCGTGATATTGGTAAGCACCATAATATCATATGCTATTCCCCATACTCTATTCATCGTTACTGCATGTGAACTTGTTTCTATAACTGCATGAGTACATCACTCTTTTTGAGCTTCAGAAAGAAGTTTTTGTAAAAAAAATGGATCTGGAGAAGTAAACTTAGTTTGGTTTACATATTCTGTATCTCCAATCCTATAGTTTACTGTAGAAAACATAAATACTTTTTTCCCTGTAGATTTGAGTCCACTCGCTATAAGGTTGGTTGTAGTTGTTTTCCCATTTGTTCCTGTAACCCCTATAATAACCATATCTCTAGAAGGGTTTCCATAGTACATATTAGCGACGATTCATTTAGCTTGATGATAGTATAGTCTAAATGGGTTATCAATCGGAATGAGTCTTTTAATTTCTTTCATCATACATATGCGTATTACTTCTTATCTTTCATATTTATAATGACTTTTCATCATTTTTCAATAAATTCATTAATTATGTCAACAGCTTTCTTGTGGGTCTTTTTACTGAGGTCTTCTTTAAAGTCATCAATAACATTCATATAAATATCTTTTAATTCTCAAGGGAAGAATGTATTTTTATTTTCTTCGTAGTGAGAAAGCATCAGTTTAAATATCTTTATGAGTTTTTTTGACTTAATTTCGTGTGTTTTTCTCTTTCCTTTTATAAGAAGATTTATAGACGAAATTCACAATACACTTATCTTTTTATGTTTTTCTACAAGGAAGTTTTTCACTTTTTTTACTACTTTTTTTCTCTTTACCTTTATAACTTTTTGAGGGAGAATTCAAAAGTCTTTTGATTTTGCTCTCGTACGGATATATAGACTTATAGAAAGTATCATAAGTCATAAAACTACTGTTGCTAAAACTTGGTCAAGTTGTGGAAAGGCTCCACTTACTTTTTTTTGAATCGTATTTTTTGCTGCAATAAAAGTACTTCCTCCAGTAGAGGCTACTTCTCTAATAGTTTCTTGAAGTTCTACTTCAAATTTTTGACTCTTTTCTCAAAGGTTTTCTTCTCAACTTATTCCGCCAAGACTTCCTCCTTCACAATCATAGTCTGAATATATATCAACAGCTTGAGAGTTTAGAGCTTTTGCTGCGTATGTGTATACTTTTTGTGTAAAGTCTATCTCAGATACAAATATCTCTTCGTTTTCGTCAGTCTTTTTTTCAGGCTTTGGTTCAAAAACTATTTTTACATATTTAAAGGGAAACTTTTTTATATAGTAGTGTTCTATCTTCTCATAGTTTAACCCATCAACAGATATATAAAAAATAGGTGTATGATAGTTCGCAGAATGAGCAAGTATAAAATAAAAGTCTCTTCACTGTATAACTGAATCAAATGTTAAAAAAATCGCTTTTTGCGGGTTTTCGAGTTTTACAGAAGTAAAATAATCCTTATCTTTCACAAGGTTTACATCTCCGTCAATTTCTACTGAGAAATCTATAGGTCTTGAGATAAATCCTTCTTCCAATTTTGTTGGTAAAATTTCCCCGTTTTGGTAAACAAAAATATCCTGTGAACTTACATTGATTCAGAAAACTTCATCTTGTTTAAGTTTTCCAGCTTCAATACTTCACTTAAATTTAAAACATTGAATTCCTTGCTCGTCTTGAATCGTATCAGTTGCATAAACGTTACTGAGAAACGATCAGAAAAATAGGAACAAGGATAACAGGAGTGATGAAAATTTAGTATTCATAGTTTGAAAAAAGTTTTAATCTCAACTATTATAGAAAAAGTCTTCATCTATTCAAATTCTTTGTTTTGTTTTATTTCCATCATAGAGAAATAGAGAGTATTTTTCAACTCAAGGTTGCTTATATAAGGCGTATGTATATTTGTTACAACTATCGTTTCTGAGCGAATATGTGAACTGTACATTTTTTACCTCCTTTGGTTCTGTTTTTATGTAAAAACTTACTTCTTTGTATCATTCTTCATCTTTTACTGAGACTCAAGGAGTTGGTTCAACTACTGCATTTTTTGGAATGAGT
Organism: uncultured Candidatus Peribacteria bacterium; assembly: GCA_964438925.1. GTDB lineage: Bacteria > Patescibacteriota > Gracilibacteria > BD1-5 > UBA6164 > CAYTMN01. Next base: position 5,069 of record CAYTMN010000006.1, on the reverse strand, counting down.
ACTCGTACATATTCATTACTTGTTGATTTTCACTGTATGCTCAGTGCATTTTTTGGGTTTGGTATTTCAAATCTTTTTATATATGTTGTCAGAATGTTTTCTTTTACTTTTGAAAACGCATGTTTTTGCACAACTTTTAGGCTGGTGGTTATAGAACAATCAGGTTGTATTTTTACAACCTTTTGGAACTCTCTTCGAATATATCTGTCTGACTTGTTTCCCGATACTGATGTAAAAACTGGGTAGTTAAAATCAAGAGTTTTATGGTCATAGTCTTGGTTGATTCATAGTCTGAGAGATGTCAAAAGCTCATTTTCTTCTTTGTTAAATGAGTAGAAAATGATATCTTTTTTCTTTAAGCTTTGAATTGCCACCTGTATGTATTTTTGGTATGATTTTTCTTTTTGTATCTTTGTCATAAATTCACTCATAAAATCAAACAAAATTTGCTTTGGAGTTCAGAGCGTTCCTTCTTTAAACTTTTTTGATTCAACAAGTAGTGACATAATTTCTGAAAAATTATCTTCAGAGATATTTTCTCCTATCTTTTCAAAATATACATCTCCAGTTTCTTTTAAAACATCTTTTATGACGTTTTGATTGAGATATATGATACCATCTACATGGTACCCTGCTTTTGTTAGGAAGTACTGAATACTTTCAGATGACTTATCTATCGTTGGGAAGTAGTTTGCATCTCTGAGTCAAAAATATTGTGTTATTTTATTGAGTCATTCTGGTGCTTTCTGTTTTTCATATTCTACCCTTTTGAGATCCCATTCATACGCGTATATATCTTTTGAAGTGAAGTTTTTTATTTTTCATCTAAATATTTCTACTATTCCCATACTTCCCATAAAACCTCCTGTTGGACGTATTTCATCTGCATTTTGAAAAACAACAAGGTATTTTTTTGCCTTTCTGTGTCCGAGGAGATCAAGAAAAGTTACAAAGTTTGAGTTTACCATTTTTATCGTACTATCTACTTCCTCAATCAATGTTATCTGATTGTCTACCTGTTGTCTTATATCTCTATTTTCAAGATTTTTGATACTTTTTAAACTCGAAAGTGTTAGGGCAATATTTTTTTCTGCTTCTTCTATGTACGGTCTGAGGTTATATATTAACTGAGAGTACATAACATCGGCTACTCATTTTTTTGAGATAAATTTTTCACTTAAGTTATATATAGTTATAAAGTCTAGAAGACTATCAGAGAGATTTTTTCACGCATTTATAATATGGTACCCATTTTTTACATCTTGGGTTTGAACTATTTGATACGGGAGAAATAGATAATATGCTACAGTGAAGTCAAAACGTGCATCAGAAATAGTTTTTTCTATCTTCTCTAGGTTTCCTCCCTCAGTCTTTATAGAGAGGATTTTGTTAAATCCATTTGTTACTTTAGACTCTATGAAGTCTTTACTAAAGAATAGATATGAGAAAAGGAGTATTACGCAGCAAACTCCTATAAATCAAAATTTTCCAGAAGGAGTCGATACATACGAGTTCCATAAGTTTAGGATATCTTTTCCCATAGATTTTTTATGTACGGTAATATCTCTTGGTTTTTTCCCCTGAAGAGAGTCAAAGTTTTTCGTCTTATTTTTGAGAACTTTGAGATCTTTTTGTCATGATATATCTATGTACTTGAGGAGTAAGTATGCGACATCTTGAGTACTCTTTTTCATGATATCAAAAAGAGGACTTGCTTTTGAAATATTGAAGATACTTCATTGATCAAGTGTCTTTTGTTTGTCTGTATGAATATCGTTAACCTTGGTCATGCTGTTTTTACGTATGTGTGATAAAGAAAAACAACCTTTTTAGGTTGCTCTTTAGATTCACATTCATTCGCGAATCGTGTTTACTTCATTTAGCAAGTTTCTATCTTTTTGGATAATTTTCTCAAGTTTATTGCAAGAGTATAGTACGGCTGCATGGTTTCTTCCTGAAAAGATATTTCCTATTCTTTCATAGGTATAGTTCATCTTTGTCTTGAGGAGATACATAGCAACTTGTCTTGGTATCATAAATTCTTTTTTTCTATTTTCTCATAAGATTCATTCTTTTTCTATTCCAAATCTTTTTGATACGGCATCTATAACATCTTCGTAGCTCTTGATAGTAGTTTTTGTTGTTTTTGAGTTTCCAAGTATATCAGTAGTAAAACTGAGTTTTTTCAATTTCTCGGCAACTTTATTGAGAGTAGGCATAAATCCTGACATCTCATATTCTGCGATAATCTGGTTAAGTACTCCTTCAAGTTCTCTAATATTTTCAGTAACATTTGCTGCGATAAACTCTGCTATTTCTTGTGAAAGAAGAAACTCTCTTTCTCTCGCTTTTTCTTGGAGGATAGCAAGACTCGTCTCAAAGTCAGGTTTTCCAATATCTACGGTAATACCCCATTCAAATCTACTTCTAAGTCTTGGTTCAAGTTCAGTGAGTTCTTTTGGAGGGCGATCACCACTTATGATAATCTGTTTATTTGCTTCGTAGAGTAAGTTGAAAATATTGTAGAGCTCATTTTGAGTTTGCTCTTTTTTTGCTAAAAATTGAACGTCATCAACTATAAGGACATCTACTTCACTATACTTTTGTCTCATCTTTTCTACACTTCTCTTCTTTACACTTGATACATAGTCAGTTATAAACTTGTCTGCGGTAGTGTAAACTATATTTTTATCTTTAAATTTTTTCTTTATCTCTACTCCTGTACCTTGTAAGAGGTGCGTTTTTCCAAGTCCTACGTCACCGTAGATATAGAGAGGGTTGTATGATCTTCATGGATTTCTCACAACTGCTTCACAAGCTGAAAATGCAAGCTGATTATCCCCTCATACTACAAAGTTTGAGAGGTTATATCTTTCGTTTTTTATCTTTACTTCAGACATCATAGGCTCGGTTGTGTTTCAAGATTTAAGACCTCTTTTAGTGTCTTTCTCTTTATAAAACTTTACACAGTCAATAACGTGTGGGTTTGAAGGACTATCAATATTGCTATCTACAAGAAATTCTACGCTTTCAAGAGTTGGTACTTCTACTTTAGATGCTTCCAAAACTTGTTTTGTAAATTTTGCGGCAATATTATCCTTCATAAAATTTGATACTACTCAGAAGACTATCTTATCTGAGTCACTTTGTAATATAGAGATTTTTCTGAAATAGACAAGAAAATCTTGTTTTTTCAAACTGAGAGTAAGATTTCCTAGGATGTTCCTCAAAAGATAGTGCTTTTCCATATTTCTTATTTAAAAGAGAAAAAATGTATAAGTCCACCGTGGCTATATAAGTGCAAATTTATGAATTTTTCAGGCAAAGTCAAAACATATTTTTTGCTTGACAGAAAAAGCTTGTATAAAAAAATTGTACGTAGTAATTAATTGATATTTTCCAGTAAGTAATTACAATGTTTTTATATTTCGTTAAAAATCTATTTTTGAAGAAAAAAAACATCATTATTTGAGGCATTTCTCTGCTTTTTATTTGACTATTTTTACTTGGTATGTCTGCTCTTTTTTTAAAAGAAAAAGGGGTTATTTTTTTGTATCCTGATGCGGACAAAATAAATTTTTCTTGAGAAGTAATGCCAATAGATTCAAAACATTTTTATGTGAAAGAACGATTTGATAAAGAGTTTATAGTAAATTCAAATACATTGTATCAATTTTATCTCTATATAAAAAGATATCCTTTATATATTCCATACATAGAAAAAGTTTTAAAAGAAAGTGGTATTCCTCAAGATTTTAAATATTTACCTATAGCTGAAAGTGCTTTGAGAAATGATGTCGTCTCTCATGCTGGAGCTGCGGGTATTTGGCAATTTATTCCTGAGACTGCAAAACGTTATGGGCTCAGAGTAGATGAGTTTGTTGATGAGCGATATAACTTTGAAAAATCTACTTCAGCTGCTTCAAAATATCTTTCAGATTTACATGCAATTTTTTGAAATTGGACTCTTGTAGCTGCGGCATACAATAGATGAGAAAATTGATTAAAAAGAGAACTTGATGAACAAGGAGTAAAAAGTTATTATGACTTGTATCTCAATGAAGAGACATCAAGATATATCTTTAGAATACTTGCGATAAAATACATGATTGAAGGGTATTTTTCTCAAAAATGAGTGCTTGATTTTGTGATATGAGGAACGTACGAAATCCCAAAAACTACAGAAATAGAAGTGCATAACTCACTTGATAATTTGGTACTTTGGAGTCAACAAAATGGACAGAGTTTTAATACGGTAAAAATTCTTAATCCTTGGATTTTGAAAAATGCTCTTCCAGAATGAAAGTGGACTATAAAAATACTTGCACAATAATCAAATAAAACTTTGATTTTTTCACCTTTTTTCTATAATTTCAATGCTACAGGAGCAGGTATCTCCCCTATTGTATGCTTTTTAGCTCCATGATATAGGGAGGAAAGTCTGGACACCATGAGGTAATGATAAGAGATAACGTCTCTCGTGCAGAGTATAACTGATAACCTCTGTATAGGGATAGTGCCACAGAGACTATACTACTCTAGCTTGCTAGACAAAAGGTGAAAAGTCATAGATGTTTTTACAAAAGCTACTATGAGACAGATGATTTATCATCTGTGTGGTAAACCCTATCTGGTGTAATGGGAATGGTACTACTTTGAGTTACACCTCTATTGCTCAAAGTTTGTATACTCAGCTTGAGGTTACAAGTGATTGTAATCCTAGATAGATTGATACCGAGGTACAGAATCCGGCTTATTACTCCTGTAGTTTTTAATATTATAAATATAATTATGAAGCTCGTATTTACATGAATTCAATGATGTGGAAAATGAACTCAAGCAAGACTTCTTGTAGAAAGATATGGATTTAAACTTATAGAGATGTGAGCGGAGTTTCGCAAGATTATTGCAACTGGAAGTGAACTTGGACTGAAGCTCAAAGAGATAATGGATGCTGGTCACCAAGTTTCTGGTGAACTATGAAAAGAGATTATGGAAAAAATCCTCTTAGAGCAAAAAGATGAAAATATCATATTTGATGCCTTTATTCGTAATGAACGGAATAAAGA
>CAYTMN010000005.1:0-31680 GCA_964438925.1 uncultured Candidatus Peribacteria bacterium | reverse complement strand
CTATTGTTGTTATCAACAAGATAGACAAACCTACTGCAAGACCAGACTATGTTATCAACGCTCTTTTTGACCTATTTGTACAACTTGGTGCAACTGACGAGCAACTTGATTTCCCTATCTGTTATGCTATAGCAAGAGAAGGTATCGCAAAACTTCACTTAACTGATGATTCAAAGACTATTACTCCTCTTTTTGACCTCATTTGTGACAAGGTAGTTATCGCTGAACAAGATGAAACTAAACCTCTCAAGATGCAGGTATCAAACCTTGCATATGACAACTTCCTCGGAAGAATGTGAGTAGGAAGAATATTTAGTGGTAAGGTAACTGTTGGGCAACAAGTAACAGTATTTTCAAATAAATGAGAAACGAGAAAAGGAAAAGTAAGTGAAATCCTTACAAACGAAGGACTCAATAAAGTAAAAGTAAAAGAAGGAGTTGCTGGAGATATTGTTCATATCGCTGGTATCCCAGATATCTATATCGGAGAAACAGTTGCTCAAGATGAAACAGTAGAGCCTCTTGCTCCTATCGTTGTTACTGAGCCAACTCTTAAAATGGAGTTTCTCGTAAATAACTCACCTTTCGCTGGACGTGATGGAAAGTTTGTTACTTCAAGACATATTAGAGATAGACTTGAAAAAGAACTTGAGGTAAATGTAGGACTAAAAATAGACTTTGATGGTGGTGAAAACTATATGGTTTCAGGAAGAGGAGAACTTCATCTTTCGGTACTTATAGAATCTATGAGAAGAGAAGGATACGAACTCCAAGTTGGATCTCCTGAAGTTATCATGCATGTAGAAAATGGTACTAAGACAGAGCCTATTGAGAGAGTAAGTGTAAATGTACCATCTCAGTTTGCTGGATCAGTAATCGAAAAGCTTGGAAAAAGAAGAGGAGAAATGCAAGATATGATGGAAGAACATGGACTTACAAACATTGAGTTTTTAGTACCAACAAGAGGACTACTCGGGTTTAAAAGTGAGTTTACAACTATCACAAAAGGAGAAGGAATCTTAACAAGTTCTTTTGAAAAATATGATATGGCATTTTCTCTTTGGTAACTTGATGAAAGAGGACCTATCTTTATTGTGCCAGGAACAGATCTATATGAAGGAATGATTATCGGAGAACATCTTAAATGAGGAGAACTTGTAGTAAATGCTACAAAAAATAAGCAGCTTACAAACGTAAGAGCGAGTGGAACTGATGAGGCTCTTACTCTTACTCCGATTAGAAGATTTACTCTTGAAGATGCCCTTGATTATATTGGATCTGATGAATACGTAGAAGTAACTCCAAACTCTGTAAGACTCAGAAAAAAGTACCTCAATGAAAATGAGAGAAAAAGATTCTGAAAGAGTGCTTAATTATTTAAAAAGTTTTACCCTATGTCACACCACGCAACCATACACACAACAAAATGACCGATTCGCCTTATACTTGAGGTAGAAAAGACTCCAAAGACTGTAAAAAACTTTCTCAATCTCGCAAGTAACGGTTTTTATGATGGGCTTACCTTTCATAGAGTTATAGACAACTTTATGGTACAAACTGGTTGTCCACACGGAACGGGAACTGGTGGTCCAGGATATGAGTTTGACGATGAGTTTCATCCAGAACTCAGACATGCAGGCCCTGGGATACTCTCTATGGCAAATGCAGGACCAAACACCAATGGAAGCCAATTTTTTATCACTCATGTACCTACTCCTTGGCTTGATAGAAAGCATAGTGTTTTCTGAAGAGTGCTTGATGAACAAGATCAGAAAATAGTAAATGCTATCAAACAATGAGATATGATAGAAAGAGTAGAAATCCACATAAATCCAACATTTTAATCCCGCAGAAAGCGGGATTTTTTTGTTATAGGTAGAATTGTGGTATACTCTTTGTATGATAGATACAGTACAACTAAACGTTTGAGCTTCTCCACAATGAGGCATCACTTGAAAAAGTGACTGAGTAAGACAAGAAGTGCATACCGCTCTTTATGGGAAGCAAATCCAAGATTTTGTATCCTCTTTGAATATAGAGTGATTAAAATCTCTTTTTCAGAGTATTCCAGAGACTCCAGAAGAGAGAAGAAAAAAATTTATAGATGACCTTTTAAGTATTGTTCAGGTGTATAGAGATTTTGAGAAGATAGTAAAAACCAATGAATCTTTCCAAAAATACTATGAGCATGATGTTCGAACTGTTTGAACACTCTCTCCTCTTTTAGATGCTCTCACTCAGTTTGAAGCTCTCTCAATAGACAGCTATATTCCTATGGTACAAAAAGCATCTAAGATATTTGTAGCATTCCTTGAATCTTTGTACTATATCATCCCTATGCCACTAGATTTTATAGAGTCCAAAAAAACAAAATTTTCTCTTTTGGAAGCGCTTGATATTGCAATCCTTGCAAGTGAGTTACAGACAGGAAATATTTGAGATGTGCGAATATATGGATTAGAAAAAATAGAAGATACTCTCGTTTCGTGAATCGAGTGAGACTTTATTATATTTCTTATGAATATATTAAAGAACGCGAAAAAGCATGGAAAAGCTACCGTTGTAAGACTTTGGATAAAGAAAGAATGAACTCAAACATCGCTCATTATTGATGATAATGGTACTTGAATCCCTAAAGAAGTTATTGGAAGCATATTTGAAGCTGGAAAAAGCTGAGGTTGAAGTACTGGAATATGACTCAGAGATATACACGCAAGATGACTAGAAGTAACGGCTGAAAACCAGTGACTTCTTTCCTGAATTGATGCAAATTCTCAGGGGGCAAGGTTTACCATTCACCTAAAATAAAAGCCTTGTTAAGGCTTTTATTTTTCTTTCATTTCCCAGATACCATCCCATGAGGCTACAGGAGGGTTTTTTATCAAGTACTCACATCTCTCTTTGTATACTTCACTCGGAGGATCAATAGGCGCTAACTTTTCAAATATAAAAAAGGCATCTTGGAACTTTTTTTCATTATACAGTACAAGTCCCTTTGCAAACTCTTCATACGTTTCTATTTGCGCTTTCTTCACTTTTGATGTTTCACCTACAAGTTCATATATCTTCAAAGAAATACTCTTTCATTTTACTCTAATGGTGTCTAGAGGTCTATAGTAGTACCATTCTTTTGTAGCATCGTATATAGTTTCACTCGCACATATTTGCGACCCATAGAACTTATTTACTCACTCAAGTCTAGATGCAAGATTTACATTGTCTCAAAGAGCCGTAAATTCTATTTTTCTTCCTATAGCTCCTATATTTCCTATGATAGCATCTCAAGAGTGAAGTCCTATACGAATTGATATTTTTGGAAAACCTCTTTTTTCTAATTTCTTATTCATAATAGTAAGGAGTTTCATCTGAAGTAGTGCTGCTTCACAAGCATCTTTTTCCATAGAATCAGCATGTCAAAATACTCCCCAGAGTGCCATAATCGCATCTCCCTCATACTTATTTATAAACCCCCTTTCATCAATAATAACGTTGGACATAGCTGTAAGATAGTCACGGAGGTATGGGAGAAGGGTCTCAGGCGTAAACTTTTCTGAAATCGTCGTAAATCCTGCAATATCTGAAAAGAAAATCGTAACTTTCTTTTTTTCTCCATCTAGATTTACTCTTCCATCTCCAGAAAGTACCTCTTGTGCAATATCTTCAGATACATACTCTGAAAGAGCCTTATTGAGCTTATCTTTTTGTTTATTTTCTATGAGATATTTTACTATATTTGACCCTGTGAGTGAAAGAACAAGTGAAAATATAAGCTCTGTAGGATAGTTGATAATGACGTTGGTAAATACGATAATAGCGATGGGGAGTCAGAGTAGAAATATAACAATAATCGCAAGGTTACTGAGGATGAGGATGTATGAAGACTTACTAAGGTTAAAGTATACTGAGAGAATGATAAGAAAAAAGATAAGAAGGAGTTCCAACTGTTTGTTAAAGTAGACGAGAAAGTCTTTTTTCAAAATAGTGTTAATCATATTTGCATGGATGTAGACACCATACTCAATACCATTAGGTGTACTGAAGACATCTTTAATCCCTTTTGCTGCTGCGCCTATGAGGATAATCTTGTCTTTAAAGTCTACTTTTTCCTTTAATACATTGAAAGAGTCTGAATTATATATGTCTGAGAACGACACTTTTGTATATTTATGGTTGTCTATAAAGTTGACGAGAACTTCTTTTTTCCCAATTCTAGAAAGAGGTATAGTGACTTTATCTCAGATATAAAAGAAATTTGTATCATAGGAAGATGGAAAGTCAGTTACACTTTTCCCATATATATATGCGAGGTATCACTTAAATACTGCCAACGAAAAATGATCTACTTTCCATGCAAAGTCTTTTTTCTCTTCAGATAGTGGCTTTCCATGCTTGAGTGGATCAAGAGAGTATACTGTATTATTTCAAGTATCAATCAAAGGTGGAAAAAATCCTCTTGTAAGTACTGCCTTGTCATAGGATTCAAGAATATTTTCTATCTTTCCATTATCCAGTATCGCATTTCCAATAACTACATTTCCAGTTCTTATAAATGACTTCTCGAGTGCTTCATCAGAATCTATATTTGTTCTATCAGCAAAAATGATGTCCATTCAAACAACCGCTGCTCCTGCCTCTTTTAGGTTTTCCAAGACATTGGTATACACCTTTCTATCAAACGGAAATCTCCCAAGATCTTGTATAGTTTTTTCGTCTATTTCGACAACGATAATATCTTTGCTTGCCTGCTTCTCAAAGAACTGATCTTTAAAGTGATAGTATCCGTTTTGAAATCATTTATTGAGTGTATAGAAAAAGTTGCTTCCTACAAGTACACACAAGAAGACAAATCATGAAAGTAAAATCGTCGAAATAATTTTATTATGCAGTATTTTCTTTATGGACATCTTCTATTTCTTAAATTGGTTACTGACTGTTTGAACATCTTCTAAAACCCCTTTTGCCTTATCTTCTATTGCCCCCTTGATGTCATCTGTTCCAAATTCACCTATGCTTGGAATTTTTATTGATGCTTTTAGATCATCTAAGGCTTTCATAGCTCCTTCTGGAAGTGTTACTCAACTTCAAAAAAGTCATTCAATGTTTATATTCAAGTTTTTGATAGAATCAGTATTAAGCTTCATATCTCCCATAACGTCGTTGAAAAAATCAAAGTTTTTCATTTGCACCATATCCTGAACATCATACCATTGAGATTTAGTTATAGCATCTTTCTCATCACTATCATTTGATAACATAAGGAGAATTTTTCTAAAATATACTTTGTCCTTATACATATCACTTCATACTTCTGCAAAGTGAATAGATTGATATAGAGTAAGTACTTTTTCTTTAAGAAACAATCTATCTGACTCAGATAGTCCTTCTATTTTCTTTGAGACAGCATCAATATCTGACTGAGTTTTTATAGCCGCCAGTGTTTTGTGTTTTGCTGAAAATAGCGCATATAGTCTTTCAACTATTTGTGACTCTATAGCCTTTTCATAGTCTTTTTTTAAAGACGCTATCATATCGTTATCAAGCTGCTGATTTACCTCTTCCCAAGCAACATCTTTCATCTCGCTTACAAATTTTTCTATCTCTATAATGCTAAAAGACGGGAGACTGAGAGCTTGGTTCTCTCATACTGAAATAGTTTTTCAATTTGTACTTGTCACTTGCACTTCATGATCTACTACAGAAAGGTATCATTTGTCTTTATTTACCTCAAACTCTGTCCCTCTTACTCACGCTTCAAGGTCATCAATATATTCTTTAAAATATGAGTCTCCTGCGATAAGTGAGGTAACTTTTGACCATGATTTTCACTTTACAAGGCTAAATGCTAACTGAATCGTTCAAATATCTTGTGAAACAACTGTTTTTTTCAAGAGTATTTGTGTATCTTCAGATATTCTTGTGATACTTCCATCACCCCATTCTATAACTGCAATAGAGTCTTTTTTAGTCTCTATAGCATCCCCTTCTTTGAGAGCATATTTTTGTTTTTCTACGATTTGCTCGTTGTTTAAAAGACATTGTCCTTTTACAAGTGAAAGATAGCTGTTAGTATCTCTCGCTACTGTAGGACTAAGAAACACTTGAAAAAGTACGATGAGAAAAATAATTCAAACAACAAAAACAATAAATTTATTTTTTATATTCATCATTATCAATATATTAGTGATACTTTCTTTATTGTATTTATTTATATGAAAAGACAATACATATTTTTAGTCCTAATATTCATCACTCTTTACATCATATACTTGATTTTAAACTATAAATTTAAGGAATATGAGGTGAGCGTGCATATAGAAAGTCTAGAGCGTTTAAAATGACAAATAGAGGCAGGTATATCGGAGGCTGAATGAATCATAGAATACAAAACTACTCCTGCCTATAAAAACAAAATACTCAAAGAACAACAATGACTTAAGAATAAAGGAGAACAAGTTGTTTACCTCACTACAGAGGAAAAGTTTAATAAATTTACACAAAAAAATCCTCAAACTGCTGCATGAAGCAAAACATATGAAGATGAGCTCTCAAAAGAACAAAAGGTTATAAAAAATATGACAAATTATCAGAAATGGATGTACTATCTTTTTAATCTCTCAAATTAAAAATCCCGCATAAGCGGGATTTTTTTATAAGTCTGAGAAGTCTGATGGAAATTCATCAATTGATTTTATATCTCCATCTGCTGGAGTTACCATATCATTTTGTCAAAATATCTTGTTTCCAATTTCCTGAATCTTTTCAAAAATTCTTTTTGGTTGTGCATATTTCTCTACATCAAGCCCTAAGAGATTTCAAAAGAATGGAAATAAGAATATAGTAAGAACTGTTACGACTATACCGATAATTGCATATCTGATAGTGTTTATTGCAGGCTTAATCTTGTCATCTTTTCCTCCTGAAAGGATAAGTAGAAGTCCTCACCGGAGTATAAAAATGATAGAGAAAACTCAAGATGCAAGAACAAAAAGTGATATAGCGAGCAGAATAAACTCTCCAAAATCTATCTGTTGACCAAGGATAGAGTTAGAAGGATCAAACGCATATACATTTTCGTATAACATATATTAGTCAATTACTTTAAGATTTATTTTCTTATTTAGTTTTAGACCGAGGAGGCGAAGGATAGCTCTCAAAGCATTAATCGTATTTCCTCCTTTCCCGATAATAATCCCCATATCTGCCTTGTTTACCTTTAGTGTCAAAAGCGTCCCTAGCTCATCGTCTTTTTTTTCTATAACAATATCTTCCTTGTTTGTCACAAGATTTTCAACTACAAATTTCAAAAATTCTACTTCTTGCATATGTTAAAGTTATTATAGTAAAAAAAATATATCCTTCAATATTGTTTTTTACATTGAAGGATTTTATTTACGCAAGTGATATACTGTTTTGTTTAAAAAGTTTTTCTACTCTTGGAGAAAGTTGTGCTCCATTTCAAATAAACTTCTTAATTTGCTCAACATCTTTTACTTTAAATTCTTTTTTTGTTGCATCATATGAACCAAGTACTTCGATGTATCCGCTCTTTGCTGATTTTCTGTGCTCTGTAAGAACAAGTCTAAAAAATGGAGTATCATTTTTTCAAATTCTAGAAAGTCTGATTTTTAACATATTGTAAAATTAAAGTTAGGTAATTTTCTTATGGTACGTTCTGTGGTGGTGCCCAGGGCGGGAATCGAACCCGCACTCCCGAAGGAACAGGATTTTAAGTCCTGCGTGTCTACCAATTCCACCACCAGGGCAAGTTTTTATATAACTCCCTTTTTCTTCAGAGTTCTGAGTCCAGCTGCAGATACTCTTATTCTTATCACAAATCCTGTTTCAGGATCTTTAATGTTTCTATAAAATAGGTTTGGATAGAACTTTCTTCTTGTCGCTCTCATAGAGTGACTTCTGTTGTTTCCAACTCTAGTTCTTTTCCCAGTAACTTCACAAATTCTTGTCATATGAATATTTTAATAGGTATTTACAAAATTATGCTTTGATTTCAACTCCAACCCCACTTGGGATGTTAATATCTTGAAGAAGTTCAAGAGTTTTTGGTGTTGGTTCAAGGATATCAATAAGTCTCTTATGGCGTCTAATTTCAAATTGTTCTCTCGAATCTTTATTTGCAAATGTAGATCTGAGTACTGTAACTTTTTCTATCTTTGTTGGTAGAGGAATTGGTCCTACTACTTGAGCTCCACTATCTTTTGCTATAAGAACAATCTTCTTAACAGCCTCATCTAAAAGCTTGTGATCAAACGATTTTACACTTATACGGATTTTTTGTCCTCATTTAACAGCTTGTTTCTTTGTAGCCATGTGAAACCAAAGTTAGAATTAAGTTTGTAAAAATTACTTTTTAAAATGTAATTTTATTCTTCACTCCCATTTTCATGGGAATGAAAGAAAAACGACATTATTTTAAAATCTTTGCAACAACTCCTGAACCTACAGTTCTACCACCTTCTCTGATAGCAAATCTAAGACCTTCAGTCATCGCGATAGGAACTTGAAGTCTAACAATCATCTTAGTGTTATCACCAGGCATAACCATTTCAACACCAGGATTAAGTTCAATATCACCAGTTACGTCAGTAGTTCTGAAGTAAAATTGTGGCTTATATCCCTTGAAGAAAGGTGTATGTCTTCCTCCTTCGTCTTTTGTAAGTACGTATACTTCTGATTCAAACTCAGTATGTGGAGTGATAGATTTTGGTTTAGCAAGAACTTGTCCTCTTTCAACTTGGTCTCTTTCAATACCTCTAAGAAGTACTCCAGCGTTATCACCAGCTTGACCTTCATCAAGTTGTTTGTGGAACATTTCGATACCAGTAATAGTTGTAGTTTGAGTGTCCTTAAGACCTACGATTTCTACAGTGTCTCCGATTTTTGCAATACCAGTTTCAATCTTACCTGTTACTACAGTACCTCTACCCTTGATAGAGAATACATCTTCAACTGACATAAGGAAATCCTTATCAAGTTCTCTTTTTGGAACTGGAACGAAAGCTTCAATAGCTTCGAAAAGATCAAGAATTGGTTTAGCTTTTCCTTCGAAATCACTTGGATTTTCAAGAGCTTGAAGTCCTGAACCTCTAATGATTGGAGTAGTGTCTCCAGGAAAGTTATATTTTGAAAGTAAATCTCTAATTTCAGCTTCAACTAGGTCGATCATTTCTGGATCATCAACCATATCACACTTATTGAGGAATACTACGATATAAGGAACACCTACTTGTCTAGCAAGAAGAATGTGCTCTCTTGTTTGAGCCATAGGCCCATCAGTAGCAGCAACGATAAGGATAGCAGCATCCATTTGTGCAGCACCAGTAATCATGTTTTTTACATAGTCAGCATGTCCAGGACAATCTACGTGAGCGTAGTGTCTTGTAGCTGTTTCATATTCTACGTGAGAAGTATTGATAGTAATACCTCTTGCCTTCTCTTCTGGAGCATTATCAATTTGGTCATAAGCTCTAACTTCACCTGTACCATACTTAGCATGGAGAACAGAAGTAATAGCAGCTGTTGTAGTAGTTTTACCATGGTCAACGTGTCCAATGGTACCAATGTTCATATGTGCTTTTGAGCGATCGTAAGCCATAGTTAAATAAATTAAAAAAATAAATTTTTGTGTTGCAATTATATAATTTTCTTTTGAAAATCAAAATTATTGTGCTTTTTTTCTCATTTTTTTCTCTATATTTTTGAGAGTTCTTCTGAGTTTTCTGTGTGCATGTCCTGTAAGTCTTGGCATAATTATTTTTTATTAGGAATTACAGAATATTTTTTTAGTTTTGCCATCACAAAAGTAACAGCGTTCTTTAACCACTTTGTCTCTCACTCTACTTTTATTCTCTCTTGAAGTTTGTCATAGTGTTTGAGAGCGTTTTTTACTTTCTCACCACTATTAACTCTCTTCTTATTTACAGAGTAATTGCGATAGTGTGGTCTTTTGCTACTAAGTCCCATATAATAAAAGTTAAGGTAAAAACAAAGTGTTTTTTGAGTTATTTTAGAAAACTTCTCAAAAAAATGGTGGAGCCTAAGGGAGTCGAACCCTTTACCTACTGCGTGCAAGGCAGTCGCTCTAGCCAAATGAGCTAAGGCCCCAAGTATATTTTATTTAGAGAATTATGGCGGGAACGACGGGGCTCGAACCCGCGACCTCAGCAGTGACAGTGCTGCGCTCTAAACCAACTGAGCTACGCTCCCAATACTCTAAAAAAAACTGCTTTTTACTTGAAAAAGCTAGCGAATTATATAAAAAAGATAGAAGAATGCAAATATTTTTTATAAAATTGCGTATTTCCCTCTAGTAAGCTCTAAAATAAGGAAATATTCTTGTTAAAATTTTTTGAACAAAGGAGTTATTTATCGTTCGTAATATACCTCATAGAAGAGAAATACCCACTTAGTCCTCCTATAAAAAGAAACAACACAAGTTCAAACAAGAGAACTATTGCGTCATTAAAGAGAAAGTCGAGCGTATACCCTTCAGGAAAAAGAAGACTTACATTATTGATGAGTAGAAAGAAAAATATATTACTGAGTACAAAAGCAATAAAGTTATACAATGTTCATTGAAAAATAAAAGGTCAGTGTACAAAGTACTTGTTTCCTCATACGAGCCTTGTTACATATATTTCGTCTTTATAGTAGTAGATGAAGTTTCCAATGATTGAGTACACGATTATTGATATAGAAACCAAAAATATTCCAATAATAACATAGAGTCAAAATTGTAATGTTTTTAGAACATTTATCACTTTACTGATTCGCTGGTATTGGGAAACATAGCCATATTTTTCTTTTGATTGTTTTTGATCTGCAGTCAGAAGATAGAGTCTGTTTTCTACCATATCATTGACTCCTTCAAATTGATCAATACTTATTCAAGAAAGTTCAACTGTCTCTGGAAGTGGGTTTGTCCTTTCAAGGATATTTACGAGTTCAGGGTCTCTGAGACGAATCTCATCAAGAGCATCTTCTTTACTCTTATAGAGAACTTTAATATCACTAGAATATTTTTTTATATCGTTTATTAGATCTATCACCTCAACGGAGTTCTTGTCATAGCCTTCTTTGAGATAGAGCGAGATAGTGAGTTTTTCATTTATCCCATCTATAAGCTTTATACTTACATTATGAAGTACTAGAAGAATATTTATAAAAAACATAAGTAGACCAAGAACTAGTACTGATGAGAAACTTAGGAATTTATTTCTAAAAGTATTTTTCAGTCAATATTTAAAAACACGAAATAGCATAGATTTCTTTCTAATGAATATACCAAAAAGCTAGAAGTATTGTATGTTTTGAACTCGAATTATCAAACATTTTTTTAACGCCATTTTTAGACTTTGTCAAAGCTCATATTTGACTTTCAGGTTCTCGATGTGGTACAATAAGAAGGAATTTATATTTTAAATACCCATTTATGTGAGTTTTAGAAACCCTTCGCTCTTCCTTTTCTAAAGGTATGAATGACCAAGATAAGATTACCCTTGAAAAACTTATTGGGCAAGATTCTTTAAGTGCTGATGATCAGAAAACTATAGAGACAATTCTTGCAAAAGAGGAAAACAAAAAAGAGCGCCCTAAGATTATAGCTGCTCTTAAAGAAAAGTTCACTGGGGAAGCCCATGCAAGTCTACAAATATTTTTAGATGAATTAGATATAAAGCTTTGAGGATATTCTCTTGCAACAGTTTGAGAAAAACTTCAACAAAAAGATGCTAAAACTCTTTTTGGTATTTACTCGAGCGTTATTTGAACTCTTCTTTGAGAAATACCAGAGACAAAGGACTTAAAAGCTACAGAAAAAGAATCTCTTAAAATAGTGATGTGGAAACTTTTTTCTGAACAATTTAGTGCTACTGGAATTTTGTCAAAATCTATACAGTGAGCCGCTTCTTGAGTAGATCAAGACACTATCATCAATGGGGGAATTTGACTTCTATCATGAGATGATACTCAACAAGTTGAACCTCAAAAAGGGGCAACTTCAAGTTGACCAATGAGTGGGGAGGATCTTCAAAAAAAACTCAAAGCAACATATGAGGGAATGTCTTGAAATTTTAAGGTATTTTTGGAAAAATGCCCTGCTGATGTGAGAGAAAAAATCTTTACATATCCTACTGCCTTAGAAGCAATCGTTAGAACTGGAAAATTTTCAAATGAAAAATGATGGATTATTGATATTACTGAAGGAAAAACTCTATTTACTACTCCTGATCTTCATGAGAAAGTAATCGCTGGAGACCAAATAAAGTACCTCTCAGAAGTTGCAAAAAGTTCTGACGCAGTATTTGCAGAAAATGGAAAGTGGAAAAAATTTGCACCTATATTATGATATATAGAAGATTTTCTAAAATGATTTGGTTCTATTTGAGCAATTTTTGCTTGAATTATTGCTGCAATTAGAAAAGCTTTAGGATGATTTGATAAGATATCTTTTTGAAACTTGCTTGATTGAAAAGTAAAGACTTCTTTAGAAAACCTCCAAAAATTTGCTACTAACCCCGAAACTGCAAAATTGAACATAAAAAATGTTGGGTTTTTGGCATGAATAAATGCAGAAAATGGGAAAGAATTTTTTACTTACCTTAAATGAATAAACATTGATATAAAAGATGTGAACTTTTGGCCACTTGTTATTTCCTGAAAAAATGCTGATGGAAGTGATGGAGGTGATAAACTAAAAGATGGGACTCCCCTAAAAAAAGTTGCCGACTTTTTCTCAAAAAGATTAAGTGGCGCTACAACTCAAGATGAGTTTATTGCAAAAATCAAATGAATAAAAGAAGCTGATGAATTTAAAGATACAAAACCTTTAGAGACAGTAGTAATGGAACATCTTTCAAGTGCAAAAAGTTTCCCTATAACTATAAAGTATAACAACGAGGATACAGTAGTAAATGTAGAAGAAAATCCAAACGGACTCATAGTACTTATTGGAGGAAAGAAGTTTCAAGTAAGTGATATTAGAGAGCACTCTAAACTCGCTTGAGAAAGTGCTTTAGAATACTGAAAAATTGTATGACTTCAGTTCGCAGGAGAAAAGCTTCAACTTAAAACAACTTTTGACAAAAAAGATGTGATTGACGTTGATCAAAATACTCTTACAACCATAGGTTCTATCATCGCAAATCTTATGGGACAAGATGTAAGTACATATACCACTGAAAACCAAATACTTGCAGGTGAATATAAACTTTCTCTTAAATTTGATAAAATAGCTTAAGTCTAAATACCATAAGTTCTCGAAAAGTCCAGATAACATTTTTGTTCTGGACTTTTTTTTATGTTACAATTTAAAGGTAAAAACTTTAAAAAATAAATACAAATATATGACTTTTCTAGAAACAACGCCTAATGTCGTTGAAATTAAAAAAAGAATTCAAGGAAACTTGAGATCTGAAAACCTCACAGAAGCTATTATTTGAGCCATAGAGAGAGATTTTTGAACTCTTGAAAGCATTGACCCAAATTGGTCAAGACTTGACCCTGAACTCGCAGGTCTACATCAAGGATATCTCACTAGACTTGAAGCAATCAATGTTTCAAAAAATAAGGCTCTTAATTTAACTGCAATCCTCACAACAGCAAGACTGAGACAAGAAAAACTCAAAATGCAAATTGGGAAGCCAGTTGAAAATGCAGAAATTAGAAAAAAAATGCAGTATGTGACTAAATACCTCGAATTCCTTCATGATCCAATGTATAAAGATGATGTAGAAGCACAAATAGGTAAATTTTTAGAGCTTACTCGTGAACAGACAGAATATATTGAGGATAGAGAATTTCTTCAAAGAAAATATATTTCTGCTATATATGCTCACATGAGAAGACATGGGCATGTTATTAAGAGAGATAAAGCCGGAGAATATGGTGTATATCAAATAGGAAGTAAAGGTCCTGGAGAGATAAATGTTATTCCTTACACAAGTGGAAAATACGTAAAAGCATATCAAAAGCTTCTAGGTACTCATAAAGATGATGAATATAAATGATGAGTAAATGACACTCTTCTTGAGTTCGCAAGACTTAACTCTATCGTGAGAGAAAATGACTTAAATGGTGTTGATAGAAAAGTTGGACAAAGAACAATACTTGTAAATCTTCTTGAAAGACTTGAAATATTTGATGAAAATAAAGTAAGAATCACAAAACCTGAAATGCTTCTTATGGACAGAACAAACGTTCTTTCTCAAATCGAAAAGCTCATGGTAAGTGTAACTCAAGGAAGCGATAAAAACTTAAAAACATTTCAAGAACTTCTGTATCTCAAAGACTTTGTAGAAAGAGATTATGCAAAAACAGAGTTTAATAGAAAACTTATTCAAGATGTAAATGACTTTAGACTCTTTATTAATGAGAAATCTCTTACTGATGTGTTTAAAGGAAATGTTCCACCAGAACTTCAAGGAAAAACTACAGGTCAAGTACTTGGTGACGTTTGAGGAGAAATTGCCCTTATGGCAATTCCAGTTGGTTTATTTATTATGCTCTTTGGAGACAAAAAACTTGGGGCTTTAACGATGCTTTCTCCTCTTGCACTTATTCTTTGAGGAAAACTCTTTGACGGTGGAAAGTGAGCTATTGAAAAAATTAAATGAAGTAAGCTTAGTCTTACTATGAATGAAGCGGAGCTTGAACTCGTTCATCCACTTGAGCTTCACCCAGAACTCACAATTCCAGCTCAGTTTCAACCAATCTATAAAAAACTTTTAGAAAAAAATAAAGAAGCTAAACTCGCTCCAAAAGCTGGAGGAGCATATACTCCATGAGTGATGAATGACTTTATCGTAGGTGAGATTCTTTCTTTACTTGTTGAAAAAAGAGGATCTTTAACAAGAAATTTTAATAGAGTAGATGCCTCTACGGTAGATGATATATGGTCTATAATTGCTTGAAGAAGTCGTACGATTGATATTGAATGAATATCTTGAGCTATACCTCCTGAAGTAAGAGGAAAAAAGATCACAAAAGCTGACCTTGAAAAGTTCTTACAACTACTCTTAAAAGTAAAAGATAAAGAAGATGTTTCTGTGTTTGATGCACTTCAAGTTGGCAGATCTCCTGAAAGTGCTTCCTATAAATCTATCAACTTCACTGGGGTAAGAGAAATGGATCAATCAATAAATGAAGTGATGAGAACTGCATTTACAGATCCTAGTGTTACCGTAGAAACTAAAGAAACTATTATTGAAGCTCAAGCAAGTCTTCAAAAATGACTTGAGAAAACATACTTGGCTGTCGATTTTTCAAAACCTAGTTTTGAAATTAAAGCTCTTGATAGTGTAGTGGATAGAGTTTCTAGAATACAAGGAATTATCCAAGAAATAAGAGGTTGAAATCTTGGTATTGCAATCCAAGATAGCATCATTGAAACTCTTAATAAATATGTTCTATTTCTTGAAACTGAAGAAGAAGTTAAAAATCTCAGACTCTGATGGACTACAAGTGTAAAAGACTTTGTAACTCTTGTGGCTGATCCTCGTAAATCTAAAGTAGAGAAAATACACGCCTACAATGATAGAAAAACAGAAGCTGAAAGACAGCTCGCACTAGTACAAACAAAAGCTACCGCCCTTTGAGTGGCTCCTAGAATGGGGATTGATGTGTTTGCCTCTCTGAGAACACTTATCCAAAAAGTGGAAGCTGACTATACAACACAGATAAGCGATTATTCACAAAAAATAGTACAACTCGAAAAAGAGATAGACGAGGAGAGATCTTTGGTTTCTTGATCAGTTCTTACTTTTTCTCTTTCTCCTACAAGAAAAGCTCTTATAGAGAACTCACTTTCTAGCAATCCAAATAAACTTGCATCAGAAATAACTTCTGAGCTTACTAGTTTACAAACATTTTTTAGATGAGTTTCTTCATGAGATATTGGTAAGATTCATTCTCTTTTAAATGACCCAAAGCACAGAAATTCACTTGAAAAACTTAGAGCCTATTATGAAGTCTTTAGTGATACTGCGTATGACGCAACTGCCGCACAAGCTGATTCTGCTGGATGGGTAGTAAAAACAATCAGAGATTTGTTTGATGATAGCTTAACAACAGGAAATGATCTTGTAAAAGTACAAGTGAAAATTTCACAAGCGTATACTGAATACTTTAGACAAAACAAAGCTCTCCAGGATAGAATTACTTCATCAGCTACATGGGATGACGCTCTCTTACAAAATGCTGCTTGATTTTCGGCATTTGTAAATCAGATAGGAAGCATAAAATCTGAAGTGCTTTCAAAAGGAAGTTTTAACGATTCTTATAATGTTGCAAAATTTGTGTTTGACGGGTTTAGAGTGAGAAATGATGGTGTAACTATTGACTCACTTTCTCAATCTATTGCTGCAGAAATTAATGCTTTCTCAACAGGACTATGAAACTACGCAGTAAATGATGCAACTAAGTTTGATGCTCATATAGTTATGCTTAAAACTGCAAAAACATTTGAAAATACTGTGCTATCAAAGACTTGATTTAGCTGAGCAATTATCGACAAATTTATAGGAAACTTTGACCAAGCAAGACTAAAGGCAACTATTGCTGATAAAACTAAAGAAGCACTAAACTCAAAAATAACTTCTGTAAATTTAAATGTTACTCCTGGTAGAACTTTTGAACAAGCTATGGGAGAAATTCGTAGAATAGATTCCACTATAAAAGAGTTAGAAACTCTTGGTCTTGCTTCAGATCTAAACTCATACTCTCTTTTAATACAACAAAAAATAGATGCCGGTATTCGTAACCTATTTGATTCTGTTGATCCAAGTACTATAGATACATACGATAAGTTTAACAACGCAATGAGAGATCTTGATTACATTGCAGGAAGTATTGGCTCTGGTTTTAGTATCCAAATTCCTGGAGTTGGACCGTTTTTTATATGAAAAAAGAATCCTATTTTAGAGGAAATTAGTAGAAAAAAGGCAGATATTATTGAAAAAATGCTTACTGTAGTAGCAACTATTGGTGGAGCTACTCCAACGCTTTCTCAAAAAATAGATATTCTCAATAGGCTCAAAGGAAACTTAGGAGTTATAAATGATGCTGTGAGAAAAGCTGATATAGAGAGACAAATTTGAGAGAGACTTGAAAGTCTTGTTCTTGATACTGTCAATGCATATACAGTACCTGCTACTATAAATGAAAATACTCTAAGAGAAGTAAATTCAATTATTACAGAAATCAAAAAACTCCCAATTGACAAACAAGGACCTGCAAAAGACGCTTTTAAAGCAAAACTTGTTGATACTGCATCAAAGTTTATTACATGATATACTCTAAAGACAGATGCTCCAGGCCTCAAGTCTGATATCAGAACTCTTGCTACAGCACCAATAGTAGTGAAGTTGTGAGCTACTACTTTGAGTCTCAACGGAGTATATGCACCAGCAGACATAGCACCAGAAGCTACTGCTCTTAGTCAAAAGATAAAAGATGCTAGAGTAAAATATATTGATCTCAAAGTATCTCAAGATGCTGAGCTTAAAGTGATTCTTGATACTCTTGCAAGAGATACAAGTATTACTGGTATCGCAAAAGATGAACTTAGAAGGGTAGTAAGAGATCCTGCAACTCAAATTGTCGAAGCAACTGCAATAACTTCAGTATGATGAGTTGTTTGAATATTAGGGCTTCCTGATGTTGCAGCGAATGCAAAATTTGATACTTTACGTAAATATTTTTTAGATAACAAGCTTACAGACTCAAACTTCAAAATATAATTTAAAATTCTGATATGGCAAAAATAGATATACAAACAAAAGTTCAGGAGGCAGTAAAGGAAACTTACAGCGAAACTCTTTGAGCTCAAATTCATAGAGCAGAGATTTTAGTGGCTGTAGGAAAAAAGATTGGTCTTTCTGCCAACCCTTCTGTAACTTCGCTCGATACTGTACTCAAAACTCTTAGTGGAAAATCATTGAGAGGAGAGAAAGCAACAGAGTTCATCAATAAAGTTGATGAGCTCAATAGAGTGATTATTGAGCATATCAGAAAGACTCATACAACCAATACAACTATAAAAGCTGAGTTTTCAAAGTATATCGACAAAGAGGTACAAGATTATATCAATGAAGTAGTTACTTTTTTAGATACTACTCCATTAAAAGATTATAAAGGAGATGTTGTAAAGTGAATTAGAGATCAAATAACAGAACTCAAAAAAGCTGTAGAGACTGTATGAACAGTAGCTGTATGAGTTCCTGGAACTGCTTGGTGAGAGCTTTCAAAACATGCTCTGCCACAGTATGGGGTAGAAAACCTCGATGTAACGTTTTCAAGCTTTGGTACAAATATTCCTTCAAAACTTGCTAATAGTGATTGGTTTTGAAGTACGAGAAAAAGTATCTTAAAGATGATGGATGAATCAGTTGGAAAAGAATGAGATGCTACATACTTAGAATACCTTATTAGAAATGGGAAAAATGCTACTATTGCAACTCCTTTTAGTGCAAATGCCCATGAATTTATTACTGCATTAAAGGAAAGACTTGAAAATGGAAGTAGTCTTGAGTCAAGAAAGTGGGATGCGGTTATTAGAAGGATTGATCCAAAATCAGGTCTTGATATTGAAATGATTCGTAGAAATCTTTCTACCTTTACTGGAGCGATTGATAAAATAGAGTCTGAAGTAAAAAGAGAGCTTGATGACCCTAAAAAATATATCGAACTCGACTTTGGAGGAAGAAAAAAAAGAATTCCTGAAAATGGAGAGTTTGTCAGCAGAATGGAAAAAGTCCTTTTTCTCAACACAACCCTTCAACTAATGAAAGGAGCTTTTCAAGATGTTGAACACAATAATTTCGCTTTTTGGGTAGAGGCTCTACAAGCGTTTACACTCCCTACAACATTTATTGACCTATGAGTTGCCATCAATGCTATACTTGCGTTAATATTTAATCCTTTTACTGCTGGTGCTCTTCACAGAATGTCCACAGTATCACCTAGAGCTAGCGGAAGACAGTCTTTAGATAAGTTTCAAGATAAACTTGATATTCTGAGTTTAGAAGAAATTGAAAAAGCAGAAGCTGCAAAACCTGAGTTTCCTGAGGCTCTCAAAGATATGCCTGAAAAATTTAAGGAAAGACTTATTATTGTAAGTAAACTCTATCACTACTTTGATACTATTTGACTTGATGATGTAAAAAGCTCTATGAGAGAACTTCTCTCTTCTGGAGGGTTCAAAACCCATGGTCACGACTTTTTTGGAACTGATGCTCGTTTTTACTCAAAAATAGTTGATGTCCTCCACCAACATCTTATTGCTCAAAATAAAAATCCTATTGTAAAAGGTTTAGCAAAAGCTCAACTCAGAGCAAGGTATTATCTCCTTGCTAGATACAGATACATATTCCGCGCTACTTGACTTACAAGAATTCATATTGGAGTAGATGGACCTCATCCTAGTGCAGAAAGAGCATGGACAAGACTTCCAGAAAATATGAAAAAAATGGTTGGGAATGTCGTTGACGATATGTATACATTTATCAACGATGGAGTAGACAAAGATGCTCGAAATGCTCTCAGAGATAGAGCTAAGGCTCGACTTGAAACTCAACAAATACATGATGGTTCAGGAATGAGACCTTATACAGAAGTGGAAAAAGTAGCTCTAAGAGCGAGAATGGATGCTTTTATAGACAATATAGATGCATCTGAAAGATCAAATAAATGGTGGGTATCTCATGTTCTTGAAAGTATTGTAGAAAATGCTTCAGAGGATGATGTAAGAAGAATCATTGATGAAGGTATTATGCCTGATGAAACACGTCAAAATGCCTTGAAAAAAACATACGAGCTTACTTCTGCTGCTGCAACTGCTACAGAAAAACTTCGTTTTGAAATACAAAAAGAACTCGACAAATTCAAAACTGGAGCATTGTATACTGCACATGCAGGAGAAATCGATCAAATTGTGAACGCTCTTAATAGACAATTTGCAAATACGCCAGAAGACAAATTAGAAGCATTTAAAAATGAAAAGATTGCAGTCGTAAAAGAAGCCCTTACTCATATTTCAGAGTTAAAAAGCCATTTTCAATCTCATCAAGCAAGACTTATTGAGCTCCTCAAAGAAGCAGTAAATTCATGAAAATGACTCAGTGATATAGAAAAAATAGCAAAAACTGTTGATGCTATAGAAAATAGAGTATGAGTAAAAGTTGACGCAAGTAGAACAGAGGTACTCAATGAAATTCGTGGTATTGTAGGTAGATGGCTCAGTCTAAGTAAGATGTGAGAAATTACCGCAAGCTTTCCAAGTGATACCGATGCTGCTGCATTTAACGAAACCATAGATAAGCTTGTAGAAACTGCGAAACTCAGAGATACTCTTACAAAAAAAGTAGCTCCACTTCCAGCGAGCGATATACGTACTGCTCTTGAAGAAGAAATAAAAAAGATGAAGCATGAAAATAGAGTGCAAGTAGAAAAACTTGTAAGTGAAGTTACAAGTATGCTTGAAAAAGTAGAGACTCTCAAAAAGGTAGTAATAGAATGAAACGAAACGAAACTTGCAAGTCTTATGGATGCGGTAGTCGAACGTATTAAAAAACTTTCTTCAAAAAACATAGAAACTTCTCCTTTTGGGAGCATATTCAAAGAAATCGTAGGAATTATAGATGGAGTGTCAAAACTTGATAAATCATTTAAGTATGATGCAGCAAGTCCTCATGCATCCAATATTCCAGGTAGAATTATAGATATGGTGCAAAAAATAATTGCCAATAGTCAGAATGCTTCAGACTTTTGAAGTATAAAAGAACTTGTATTGACTCTAGAAAGTCTTGAGGAGTCGTTTTGAAAAAAAGCTGGTGCTCCTGCAGAAGCTCGCGAAGCTATGGTCAGAAAAGTAGAGGAAATCCTCAGAACTCAGTGAGTCTCTTGAATTGACGCTATTAGAAAACTTAATGCTGATATTGATGCACAATTTTGAGTAGAGGAGCAAAAAGCAGAAGTGAGAAAAAAACTTACAGACCCAACTTCTGAACTTACTGCAACGCAAAAAAAAGAACTTTTAGATATGCTTGAGAGTTATAAAACAACTACTACAGTAGAAGTGGATAAAATCAATACGCTCATAGAACAACTCTCTTCTCTTGCAAAATCTATTAAGGCAGATATTGAAATTGCAGGAGTTGCAGAATCAACAGATCTCAAAAACAAACTTACTGCTGACTTTCAAAATATCAAAGTAACAGAAGTAAAAGAGTTTAAAGAAAGAGTGGAAAAAATAGTGGAAATAGTAGAAAATCTAAAAAAAGTAGGAACTGGTTTTGGCGCATCTAGAAGTCATATACTTTCAGATATTACCTCAAGAAGAAGTAGACTTTCAGAGTTACAAACTCTTTCAGATATAGTAAAACAAGTAGTTTCTATATCTAACTCAATAGCTGCAGAAACTACTATGCATAACGAAATAAAAGAAGCTCTTTATAAGAAAGTTGAAGCCTCTGTAAAAAGTCCAAATGCTCAGGTTGAACTTGCAGAAATTATCAGTACAGAAATCCCAAAAGTTGTAAAACTCATACCATATATTATAAAACTCGACGTCCCAGCTGGTATAGATGGCGAAGTCGCTGCTGAAGCAAGAAGATATATTGACACACTAAAGGCAAATATTATTTCACAGATACTGTCTTGAATTCAAACAAGAGGAGATGATGTTACTACTAGGCTTGAAAATATTATGATTAGTCAAGATTTGAACTGACTTCTTAAAAAAGTATTTGATATTGGATCAATTCATATTTGAGAAGTTGAAATAGATGCTACAGAGATAATCAAAAAATCTCTTTGAGACTATATTCAAATGGCAAATAAAGAAGGTGTTGCACTAATTAGTAATGGGATAAATGAACTAGAAACTTTGAGGTCTCAAGTTGCAACTCTTGAAGGAGAAATAGGTAGATGGCAAGAGATAATAGATAATGGCGGAAAGGTCAATAAGCCTATACCAAATATTAATGCTATAAAAGAGCGTCTCGTTCGTGCATTTTCTGGTGGAAAAGTTGCTTGGAGAGAAGTATCAGAAGTACTGAGAATGGTCTGAAGCGCCTCAAGTGATCTTAAAACTCTTAAAGTTACTCAAGAACCTAGAAAGGTAGTACCTCCAACAGCGCCGGTAGAAAAGTTTGATTTTGCTGATGGTATAGAGTCAAAGGCATACAAGATGTTAAAGTGACTCGAGTTACACTTTGAAAGTATATGAGATGTTGACGCTTCCAATAAAGTTGAATGAATTATTTGAAAATTAGCAAATGCAGAAACTGTAGAGTGAATATCTACTGAAAATATGAGTGCATTTAAAGAAAGTCTTGTAAGAACTCTTGGACTTGCTTGAGAGTTCCCAACTTTAGAAAGTGTAGAAGCGCAAATAAAAGAACTCGACGGTGTGAAATATCATGCAAGAGGCTTTAGCGTTGATGAACTTACAAGGATTAACTCACTCGAAGAAGCTGCCAGAAAAACAGAAATACTAAGACTTGAGAACGAAGGAAAGATTAGAAGAGTTCTTAGAAAACTATAAATTCATACTATATGACTTCCCTTTGAGAAACTCCAAAGTTAGACATAATTGCCAATTCCAAAGGTCATCATTCACTTGTTTTTAGAGAAGATTTACAAGCTTGACTCAGAGAGATTCAACTCAGGGAAGGGCTTATAAAACATCTTTTAGTGTTTTTACAAACACAGTGAGATGTTCAAGATAAGGTAAAAGATAAGTCAGAGGCAATATTTCAAAAAACCTCAGAGTTTTATTGAGTGCCTGATATTAGAAATGAATTGATAGCAGTGATAAAAAAAGCTCTTACAAGTGATGGAAAAACACTCCTTGATATTCGTTCTGTTACATTTTATTCTCACATCACTCAACTCAAGCTTAGTGACGGTACTACTCTTGATATAGATCTTTCTCCAAGAACTCTTGAAGAAATGATTATTCAAAAAAACTCTATAGAAGATAGGCGAGCTCTTACTGACAATCTTCCAAAGGTTATGCTTTTAGCATCAGGAATGTGAATTGTTTTTTACGATGTTATTCCAACAACATATGAGTATTATGTAAAAGAAATTCGTCTTTCCGTAAATGGTCAGGAAGAAATTGTAAAAATTAATGAGAAGTTTACTTCAAAAGACCATTTCAATAGAAGTCTCTTGAGTATGCTTGAGGACAAGTGATTTCGACTTAATCCTACAAATCTAAAGCTTGAAAAGATAGTTGATATATTTCAAGAACTCACTCCAAACAATGTACTTTCTGCAATAAATGCCTACACATACCAGAAATACCTTGAAGATATGAGGGCTTGAGAATTATCGGCTGAGGACTTTGAAAAAGTAAAACAAGAAGAATGACGCTATCCAAAGGAATACACATATGATGACTATATATCCGATAGGAAGTCTCAAGTACTTTCAGAAGAGAGTTTTGAAGAAAAAAAGAAACAAGGAAAGCTAGAAATTGAAAAAATTATTACAGAGTCAAATGGAAAGATTCCTCCAGAATGATTTTGAAAATTTCTCATGAAGACAGAAAATCTTGTACGCTTTTTAGGTATGAATCTGCACTGGGTACTTTTTCCTGTATTTTTTAAGTCTATACATAAAAATCCTCAAAATGCTTGATCATATATGGCAGCGTTATGCGAATGGGGACTGTTTACTACTTGAGCAAAACTCTGACAAAAACTTTGAGCTTTCGTTCCACATCCTGTTCTGAAAATACCAGCAATGATCGTTTTATGACTTGCATGATGAATGTGAGCTACTATTTTTGGACATAAAGTTTGAGAATACTTAGATGTTGAAAGGCATTTATACCTCAATATTCCTGATGCAGAAGACTTTACTGTAAGAGCACTCTGATTTAAAGATGAAAGATCTCTTTTTTGACATATTTTAAGCGGAGGAATTATCAATGATTTTGCAGATCTTATAGGTACAGATATAGGTATTTTTGGGACTTCTATAAACTTTTTTCATACCAACCTCGACTTTTCTGTAAATCCTCGTATCTATCTAACCGAAAGAAAAAAAGATATCACTTTTTGGAATACTCGACTTGAGGAGTTTAGACAAAAAATTATTCCAGAAGTACGAGAAAAAATAGCGTTTATAAAGCAATTATACATTGATAAGGAAAAGGTAAAAAATGCCCCTCCAGATGCTGTATTTATGTATGGAAAAGAAGAAACACTTAAGCAAATAGATAAGATTATTGCATTTAACAAAGAAAAACTTACAGAGCTTTTGAGATGACAATATGGAGATGGAGATATGTGAGTTGTACAAAAATATGTTTTCACCCATTTACAAGTATTTCTAGCAAATATAGACTATGAAAAAGTTGATGCTACAATAGCAGAGAATATTATTCATCATTCTATTAATAAGTTTGCTATTGACCAAAAGTTTTACAAGGATTTTTCAGAAAAACTTGAAGGATTTAAGTGAGAAAGGTACTCTATAGAAGCGGCTTTAGTAGGGAAAGCAAAAGAGCTCTGACTTAGTGGAAAAGAGTTCGAAGATGTTATGTATGTAAACTCTCTAGACCCTAAAAGAAGAGAGTTTATTACAAAAATATTTACTAAGCTTGTAGACCCTAAAAAGCCTCCACTTTTAGACACGTCTCTTCCAAATGGGCAAAAGAAAATTTATACTATGTACCAAACCATACCTTCTGAGTATAAAAAAGAGCAGGTAGAAATTCACTCAAGTGCAAGTCTTATGGGTATGTCTTCTATATATTATGAAATACTCTCAGAAGATCAGGTGATGTGGAAAGAACTTATGAAAGAAACAAAGTTTTTTACATTTTTTAAAAGAATGCTCTACTATAAAAGAGAAAGAGAGTTCTTAGACAACATACAAAAATATGGGACTGCACAGAAATGGTCATGAGATGGGCTACCTGTAGAATCTTTATGAACTCTCTGGTGAGTTCCACTTGATACAATCATGCCTACAAGCTGACCAAAAGAAGCATAAAAAAAATCCAGATAATCTGGATTTTTTATTTTCTACTAATGATGTGCATCAGCACTTCCACCTGGGAGAGCATGATATCATTTTTTTAATATCTCCCATACTTTTTTTGTTGCCCAAATTCAAGCTCCAACAACACCAGCTCCAAGTGCAATATCTGCAACAGTAGCTAAACTTCATCCAGCAAGTGTAAGTCCTATCTTAGACTGTACTAGTTGAGAAAGAGCAATAAGTGATGGTGCTACCATTTGTTCTCAAGCGTGAGTAGTAGCTTCAAGAGCAACTCAAGCAGCTCATCCTACGAGGTAAGGGTTTTTATAAAGAGGTGTACCATGTCCATGAGACTCTGCGTGTGCTGACATAATATCAAAGTTAAAATTAAAGTATGTATTTTATAAATATATTTTTATTTTTGTCAAATATATTTCTCTTTTTTACGTTTTGGGATTTTACGAAATACTTTTACTTTGTCAATTTCAAATTCTCCCAATTTCTCAAAAAGTACGTTATCATAGAGGTACATATACTTAAAACAAAGTATGAAAAAACAAAAACAAACAGCATTACAGACTATTGCTATAACAAGCAAAAAGTCTAGAATCGCAAAACTCCAGTTCAACGACTAAGGAGACTACTACACTTCCAATAGTATTTGACTCTTATGTATTGCTCATATAATACGCATACTTAATTATTGGTATGCTTTTATCAGAATTTGATTACGAACTTCCAAAAGAGCTCATAGCTCAAACTCCTATAGAACCGAGAGATCATTCAAAGCTCTTGGTTCTCTCAAAGTCTCAAGGGACTCTCAAAGATGCTTTTTTTTACGACATACTAAATGAACTTTGACCAAATGATGTACTGGTTCTCAACTCTACAAAAGTCATCAATGCACGCCTCAAATGAAAGATTGATGGAGTTTCAAAAGAGGTAGAAGTATTTTTACACAAAAAGGTTTCAGAAAATAGTTTTGATTGCCTCATATATCCATGAAAAAAATTTAAAATTTGAACTATTATCACCTTTTGAGATGGTTTAGAGTGAACGGTAAAAGAAGTATCCCATAGTTGAAGAATCGTTACCTTTAATATTTGAGGTGAGGAGTTTTTTAAAGTCATAGAACAAATATGAGAAATCCCTCTTCCTCCTTACATAAAAGAGAAAAGTGAACCAAGCAGATATCAGACAGTATATAGTCAAGAAAAGGGAAGCGTTGCAGCGCCTACTGCTTGACTGCATTTCACTGAAGAGTTAATAGAAAAACTTAAGGAAAAAGGGGTTTTGATAGAAAAAGTTACACTTCACGTTGGGCTTTGAACTTTTAAATGAGTGGAGGTAGAGGACATTACTCATCATACCATGCATACTGAGTGCTGTAGCATCATTCAAGATGTTGCAGAAAGTCTCAATACCTACAAATCCCAAGGAAAAAGAATCATTGCTGTATGAACCACAAGCGTAAGAACTCTAGAAAGTTTTTGTTGAGATAATTGAGTCCTTTCTTTTTGAGGTACAGAAACACAGATTTTTATATATCCTGGATATACTTGGAAATTTGTTGATGCTATTATCACCAATTTTCATCTTCCAAAGTCAACACTTCTTATGCTCGTATCCAGCTTTGCTGGTAAAGAGAACATAAAAAAGGCCTATCAGCATGCGATAGACCAAAAATACAGGTTTTTTTCTTTTGGGGATGCTCTGTTTTTAAAAGATTAATGTTCTGTCTTAGCTTTTTCATCTGACTGTAGAATCCCAGACTCATGATCTCTATAGTAGTCAACAACATTTAATACCTTTCTCGCACTTGAGAGAACATCGGGACAATAGTCCATAATAAAGTGTGAAGATCTTCAAGAAGTTTGAAGTGTAAGAGTTCCATAGTTAAATATATTTGAGAGAAGTCCTCTTGTTGAAGAATTTACTTCTTGAATTTGTCACAGTCCACACTCTGAAACCACTCTGTTAAGAAATGATACTTGCTCAATTCCGATGATTCTATTGTTAGTGATAACATACATATCGAGTTCATGATTGAGCCACTCCATAAATAAAAATAGGGAAAATCCCATCCAAAAAGCTATGAGGAGGAGATTGAAAAAAGGATTGAGCATAAAAAAGTACCAAACAACAATACTTCAAATAACAGCAAACTTGAAGTACAGTGCCAAAATAACGTATACAATCCAATGTCTTCTAAGCACAATCTCAACCTTTTCTCAAGGTCTCATGTTTGGAATAATTACCGTTGAATGCATATTTTTAACTTATATTAGGTTTTTTTAAATAGAGTGGTTCTATCAGGTTTTCATCTTTGAGCTCTATTTTCTGTATTATTGTACCATAATCAATATTTTTTTCAAAATTCATGAGCATTCAAGGAATAGAATCTCAATAAATGGTTTGTATCTGCTTTTCTTCGCATTTTTTCACCAATTCTTCGTTTGAAATAACTTCTGGCTCTACATGAAGTCACTCTTTGAAAAATACATCTTTTTTTGAAGAAGCTTTTACTATAGGATAGTGTGGGTACAAGTCAAAAAATGAAAGAGAAGTAATGCAAATGTTAGGAAAAAGAAATTTTAGAGTATTGACCGTAAGCACAATGCTTCTTATCCCTGTAAAGCTTCAAGGTCAGTTTACTACACAGATGTTTTTTAGCAGAGAATAGTCTCAAATATTTTTTCGAATATACGTGTCTAAAATAGTGGGAAAGTCCTTGGATTCTCTTCATAAAATATTGACAGACTGGCTGTCGACTATATGTCTATTTTCGTCAAAAAGAATTATCACACCTTCTTGAGAAATACCATTTATAAATATATGCATATGTTGTATGTTTTGGTTATAGTAGAAAAAACTATCAAAAAAGCAATACTCTTTAAAAGTCTGTTTGGTTTTTTATTTTTTTTCTTATAATCTCGAGGTTATAAAATGAGAAAGGAATGAAACTCTCGATACCCTTTACGCCAAAAACGCACTACATACAATACGGAAACTTCTTTTCAAGGACTTTAATAGTCCGTGAAAATGCTCAGTTTTCGCCTTTTATTGTGTGTGAAAAGAGTGAACATGTAGAGTTATATCTTAAAATAGCTGATTTTCTCAATTTGGAAATATATCCTGTAGAGCACATATATGATCTTGTAGATATATTTTACAATAAAAACCGAGTTTTTGTTGCTTCTGTTTCTCAGTTACTTTCACTTTCTTCGTATACTCTTGAAAAAAAACTCTCTTTTTCTATCCAAAAACAACAATCGATTGAAATAGAGGACTTTATCAAAAAACTCCATGATATTTGATACTCATACAATGAATTTAGCATTCCTTGAAGCTTTAAAAGACAAGGAGATATAGTTTCTGTAACTCATTTTAGAGGTAAAAGAGAATATAAAGTGAGTTTTTGGGGAGATGTTATTGAAGAAATACGTGAAAATATTCTCTCAAACGACGATATACGAAGTGAAAATATTATCGAAAGGGTGTTTTTTTGAAAAAAAGGAGAGATTTCTGAGTGCATATGAAAAGAAAGCATTGTTGATATGGCAAATGCTTGTGGGGTCTTTTGTGTATTTGATGGAGTTGATTTTTCTCCTATGTATGAGGAGTTATTGAAGTGTGACTCCTACATATGCTTTGACAATCTTGAACGCCAAAAAAACTCTGTTTCTCTTCACATTTGAGAGCTCAATATATCGACCATAGAGGAACTGAAAAAAGCCCTCGTATCAAAACAAAACTATATCTTTACCAAAAATGAGTCTCTTTTAAAAAATTTTGTTGAGTTCAATGATATACAAAATACGCTCATTTTTCCATCAAACTCTAGTATTTTAAAGTCGTTCCACACTCTTTGAGCTAACTATATCTGTGATGACATCATCCTCAAAGTTTTTACAAAAAGGAGAGTGAAACAAACTGCCTCAAAAGATTATGACCTTCTTTTGAAGATATCTGAAGATGACTTTGTAGTACACATTGATCACGGAGTTGGTATTTATAAAGGAATAGTAACTAAGGAGATACCAATAACGAGTATAAATGATCTGTGAACTCGAACAGAGAAATATATCAAAAAAGAATACCTGGAAATACACTACAAAGACAATGACAAACTTTTTGTTCCCATTACAGAGGTCGAAAGAGTGACAAAGTATGTAGGAGTAGACTCTCCTGTACTTACATCACTGAGTTCAAATGAGTGGACAAAGAAACTTGAAAAAGTAGGAAAAGATGTCGAAATTATTGCTCAAGAACTCTTACAAATATATGCTCAAAGAAAAAGCTCTAGAGGACAGAGATTTTATATAGATAGTTCAAAAACTCAGGAGTTTCAAACATATTTTCCGTACATCTATACACAAGATCAACAAAAAGCAATCGACGAAGTAACTGAAGATATGGCAAGTGAAAAAAATATGGACAGAATCTTGATAGGTGATGTATGATTTTGAAAAACTGAGGTTGCCTTTAATGCACTTTTTCATTGTGTTTTAAACAAAAAACAGGCAATACTTATCACTCCTCTGGTAGTTCTTGCGTATGAGCATTTTAACAAAGCTTTGGAGAGGTTTTCAGGATTTGACTCCATAAGAATAGGCTTACTTACAAGACTTCAAACCGATAAAGAAGCAAAAAAAGTACTTTGCGATCTTAAAGAAGGTTCTATAGATATCCTCATAGGAACACATAGGCTTTTGAGTGAAAAAGTAGTGTATAAAAATCTATGACTTATCGTTATTGATGAAGAACATAAATTTTGAGTGGAAGATAAAGAAAAGATAAAAAAGCTAAAAAATAATCTGGACTGTTTAGCAATGTCAGCAACCCCGATTCCACGTAGTCTCAATATGGCTCTTTCAGGAATACGTGATATCTCTATGCTCAGAGAACCACCTCTGTGAAGAAAGGATATAAAAACATATGTACTGAAGTATGATGAAAATATCATATTGGAAGCATGAAATAAAGAATTTTCAAGGGGATGACAGATGTTTTTTATTCACAATAGGGTAGAAAACATAGAGCACATGAAAAATATCCTTGAAAGAATCTTTCCTGGAAAAAAGGTTTGAGTAACACATGGGAGGCTTTCTTGAGACGAACTTGAAGATAGAATTATTGACTTCAAAAACAAGAAATATGACATACTTCTCTCTACTACCGTTATCGAAAACGGGATAGATTTTTCAAATGTAAACACCATCTTTATCAATGAGTGTCAAAGTTTCTGACTATCTCAAATACATCAGCTCAGAGGGAGAGTCGGAAGAAGTGACAAAGAAGGATACTGTTATCTTCTCTACAAAAAAGAGGTTCTTGCAGATGAGTCTATAAAAAGACTCAAAACTATTGTGAAGTATAGTTACCTCGGTTCTGGGTTTGAAATAGCCATAAAAGACTTGGAAATACGTTGAGGATGAGATATACTTGGTATTAGACAAAGTGGACAAGTTACTCAAATAGGTGTCAACTTGTATTTGGAGCTTCTTGAAAGGAAAATCGAAGAGATAAAACAGACAAACACTCTTACCCCAATTGAGACATTTGAAACTACTATAGACTTACAAGTAGAGGCGTATATCCCTGACTCTTATTTTAACGGAGAAGCTGATAAACTTAACTTCTATAGAGAAATCGAGAGTATACAAAGTCTTGAAGATATAGACGCCATACGAAAAGACTTTGCTGAGATAAACCCAAACCTAGGAGATGAAGTAAAAAATCTTTTCTCTCTTCTCCATCTGAAGATACAATCTAAAAAGTATAAAATAGTTTCTATCAAAAGAGTAGGCGTA
The DNA here is from genome assembly GCA_964438925.1 of uncultured Candidatus Peribacteria bacterium. Classification (GTDB taxonomy): domain Bacteria; phylum Patescibacteriota; class Gracilibacteria; order BD1-5; family UBA6164; genus CAYTMN01. Next base: position 859 of record CAYTMN010000005.1, on the reverse strand, counting down.
CACTATGAAATTGGCTTTAAACAAAATATCGTTGTTGACGAGCTAAAAAAATTTTTAGTGCTTGATAAAGATGTATTATTTCATATAGTAAGCATAGATAAAATACGAACTTCAAGAAAATCGTTTAAAAATGATAGTGAGTTCTTGTATTATCTTTTAAAAATGCTTGATAACACCCTTGAAAACAAGAAAATTAAGCTTAAAAATACCTTTTAACCATAACCGTTACGTATGAAAAAAGCTCTATACATAAGTCTTCTAACAACTCTTCTTTTAGTAAGTTGTTCTAAAAAAGCTCCTGTACCTCCTGTAAGTACTGGATCAACCACTGCTACTTGAACTGTAGAAACTACCTCTACTGGTACAACTACTGAGACTTGAGCAACTACTACTGCCACTTGAACTACATCGACTTGAACAACAGATGCAGTTATTGGTGGAGCAAAGAGTGGTGACAATGTAGAAGTTCACTACACTGGGAAACTTAAAGATGGAAGTATATTTGATAGTAGTTATAAGAGAAATAAACCTCTTCCTTTCACTATTTGAGCTGGTCAAATGATTCCAGGTTTTGATAAAGCAGTAGTAGGAATGAAGGTTGGAGACAAGAAAACAGTTACTTTAGAGCCAGAGGATGCATATGGTAACTATGATCCAAAAGCAATAATTGAAGTAAAAAGAAGCCAATTTGCTGAACTTGAGAAAAAAGGATTTAAAATCCAAGCAGGAGCAGAAGTTCCTACTCAGTTTTGACCGCTTCTTATCAAGGAAGTTAAGTGAGAAGCTGTTACTATTGATGTAAATCATAAACTTGCTTGAAAAACTCTCATATTTGACATTGAAATGATGAAAATAAATT
>CAYTMN010000004.1:31610-33031 GCA_964438925.1 uncultured Candidatus Peribacteria bacterium | reverse complement strand
TTTTCTTTTCTACGAGGTTATCACATCTCTCACATCTTCCTTGAACTACTTCTTCATTTGCGAGTCCTGTTTTACAGCTTGGACAGTAATTAATTGGGAGATCTTGTTCATACGCTAAACCGTGTTCAAAAAGTTTCAAAAAAATCCACTGTGTCCACTGAAAATACTTAGGATCTGTGGTATCTATCTCTCTATCCCAATCATAGGAGAATCCGAGTGACTGTATTTGACGCTTAAATGTAGCGATATTTTCAGCTGTCGTAATACGAGGGTGAGTCCCTGTTTTGATAGCGTAGTTTTCAGCAGGAAGTCCAAACGCATCCCACCCCATAGGATGAAGCACATTGAACCCTTTTGCATGCTTATAACGAGCGATGATATCGTTTGCAGTATATCCCTCTGGATGTCCTACATGAAGTCCTGCACCACTTGGGTATGGAAACATATCCAAAACGTAATACTTTGGCTTATTTGAGACATTTTCAGTTTTAAATGTGTGATTTTTTTCCCAAAAATCTTGCCACTTTTTCTCTATTTCTTCGTGATTATATCCTGCCATATGTTCAATAAAGTATAATAAAATATGCTTTGAATTGTACAAAAAAGACGGATAAAGTAAAGAAAATAGATGTATAAATTGACAAATTAAATTATTTTTATTTAATATACATAAAATCTAAAAACTATGAGACCTAGAATCCCTTGATACACACCTGCAGTCCTTACTGAAATTGAAAAATGAATGAAGTTGTTAATGGCAGATCCTCAGAAAAACAGGAACTATATTGAACAAAATATACAAAAGATTCAAACAGAAATTGATATTATTACTCTTCAAGTCAGATGTACAAAATTTAGAAGAGAAAAACTTCATCTTCAGGCAATGTGAGTTGAGCTTATGGCATTTCGAAATAGACTGCTTTGAGTTCTCTCAAAAATCAGCTAAAAAAAAGACCCATCAAAGGGTCTTTTTTTTTGAAATATGTATTAAACACTTGGAGCAAGAAGCTTTGTGATAATCCATTGAACAATAGAGTTTGCAAGCCAGATAACTACAAGTCCAATACCAGCTTGGATAAGAACTGTTTTTCCTTTTTTTACCTTGTCTTCTTCACCTCCAGCTGTAAGGATGTTGAAACCTCCCCAGATACCGTAAACAACTGCGAGAATAGCAAGAAACATAGCAGCAGTTCCGATAAGACTTTGTACAGCTTCATCAGCAGTCTTTTCAGTTCCCTTAATTCCTCATTGAACATTTCCTTCACCGAAACCAATTGCCTTAGCAATTTCATTTTGTGCTATAAGAAGCATACCGATAGTAGAAAATAGAGCTTTCTTAACCATAGTTCTATATTAAAAGTTAAATAAAAATTTGTAAAACAAAGGCATTATATTACACTGCAGGCAAAACGCAAATTTTT
>CAYTMN010000004.1:0-31510 GCA_964438925.1 uncultured Candidatus Peribacteria bacterium | reverse complement strand
AAAGAGCTTAAAGCTCACTGACTCAAAGAAGAAATACCAAATATTTCTGAGGAAAATGCTGCCTACTTGGTATGAATTTTAGAGCATATACAGGCAAAAAATATACTGGAAATTGGGACAGCAAATGGCTACTCTACGATACACTTTGCCCACTGTGTAGAAAAATGGAAATGAAGTGTTACCACTATAGAGTTTTCTCCTGTTTCTTTTGCTGCTGCAAAACAAAACTTTGAAGCAGTCGAGTTAAAAAACATAGAACAACTCCTTTGAAATGCTCTTGATATTATCCCTACACTCGAAGATAAAAAGTTTGATTTTATATTTATTGATGGGATGAAAAAAAGAAGCAGAGACTTCTTAGAGCTCTGCCTTTCTAAAATACAAAAATGATGAATGATTGTTATTGATGATGTTATCAAGTTTAGGTATAAAATGGAAAGTCTCTATGAATTTGTTGAAACTCATAAACTTCCCTATGAGATAGTACAAATAGATACAGATGATGGTATCATGATACTTCGATTTTAGAAAAATGCATAAAGAGTAATTTGCAATGTCACTATCCCATACATCAACACCCATAATATTTGTGTAATAATAATTGGTTTATCCTTGTGTACAATACCATATGCAAGCCAAGCAAAGGTTAAAATAAAATATGATAGCCAAGTAAAAAACGAAAGTCAGGCAATATTCCCAGTAGTATGTATATCTACGATTTGTGGAAGTGTCATCAATGGACTCACTACAGAGACAAAATATATTCCCTTATCAACCAATTTTTTAAGAGTTTCTTCAATAGAAACTTTTTTACGAAAAAAGCGCAAAGCACGAAGTTTTGTTCTTTTTTTTGGGAAGATATCAAATATGTCTTTAAGAACTTGTAGCATATTATGCGTAAAGAAGTATTCAAACAATCACAAGTATGTTTATCACTGTCCACATCACGGAAGAAATCACTATCGGAGTATATTTATGCAGAATCCCATATAGTAACCAATAAAGAGATCCTAATGTCCCTGATATCCACATCACTAGTGAGACTCAACTTGCATTTTGACTTGCAAATATCTCCCAAACTTGAGGTAAAGTCATCAAAGGGAAAAGCACTCATACCACAAATACTGTTTTATCTATATACTTCGTCACTTTACGCTTCAATTCAGATTCTCTCTTTCTCAAATGAAAATGATGAAATCCATCGAATGTACGAGGAAAATCAAAAGAAAAAACATCACGGATTTTTTGGGAAAATATCATATATATTTTTGTTTGTGTATTCCTTTATAAATATATAATAAAACATATTTTTATATTTGTCAAATAACCAACAAAAAAGGAGCATATAGCTCCTTTTTAAAGAAATCGTCTTTTTATTTTCCTCCAAGAAATGATTTTTTTATATAGTTTATAGCCATCGTAATCATATCTGTTTTATCGAAGTCTCCATCTCCATCTTGGTCAAGAAACTGTACAAATATGTTTGATGCTCCAGCACTCTTTGTCAAAAGTCCTGCTATATCGGAAGTTTGAAGTCCTCCTTCCTGTTTTGCTTTTCACAACGCCCCCATAACAAGTGGAGCAAGTGCTTTAAGTATCTGTTCTGATTGAACTCCAGAAACTCCAGCTTTTTGACTCATTTTCCCTACTACGTCAGCTTTTTGACTTCAAAGGATATGTCCAATAATCTTCCCTCATTCAGACATTTTTTCTCCTCACAAGAGTCCCGCAACATTTTCAAGGATAGAACCATCATGTTTTTCGAGTGCTGAGTCGATTTGTTTTGCACCTTCTTCAGTACTTGCGTTTTTTGAAAGCGCTCCCAAAAGTTCAGGAAGAGCTGCTGCTATAGCTTTCTTTGTTGCTCCATCTTTACTTCCAATATTTTTTGCGATAGCACTTACATTTCCATCTTCAAGTGCATGCCCTAAAAGAGCAAGGAGATTATTTGTTTCCATACGATATTAGTTATATATTAATTTATAGGTGCAACTTTACGAAGTGCTTCACATACTTCCCCATCTTTATCTCTATCAAGACCAAAGACATCCACACTTTTTACTCTCTCTCCATCTACTCCATTGTCACTTGCTATTTGAGCCGCACAAGTGTCATACTTTGCTTGGGCTTCTTCTTGAGAAGAAAAATTACTACAGTTAAGGTTGTTTGTAATACACTCAGAACCAAAGACTTTGAGTCCATCTTTTTGCATCACTCGAGACTCTTGTATATTTCCTCCTGTTTCCCAGAGTTTTCCCAAGTCGAGATCATAGTCAGCAACCTGAATTCAAAAAGCTACAAATAGAATCAAAAGTATTGCTATGAGCATTCATTTTGCTTTTCCCCAAAACACCAAAAGTGCTAAAACAACGAGAATCAAGGCTCCAATAACTGCAAGTCTACAGTTTTTATTTTGCCTACAATAGGCGAGTTTTTCTTTGAGAGACATAGAAAAAGTTAGAAAATATTTCTCTTGAAGTCTAAGAAATATTGCATAATTGTCAAAAAAACCGTTTGGAAGGCTATAAAAAGTTTGATTTTATAGAGTTTTTTATATAATTTGGCGCAGTAACACTAAACACTCAATTGTGGATTTACACTTGATGAAAAAAGCTTGACTGGTATGAGGAGTAGTAACTCTTATGGTATCATCTATTTCTTTGGTATTTTGAAACTTTATCGTTTTATGAGAAGACGTAGCACTTGCTGCTATCACTTCAAAAAACATATTTCTCAATTCCGTGCAGCTCAATAGGACAACTATAGCATATAAAAGCCAAACATATATCTGAGACTTTAGCTTTCAAAGTGCTTGTAAACTGTCATCAAAGTATCTTGGAGACGCAAAAGGACTTTCGTATTTTGAAGTTATTTTCTTAGATGACACTTGTAGAAATGGAAGTATCTACCTCAAAAATAGTACTAAAACGTTTCTCAACACTGAAGTAAAACTCAACCTCTTGTGAGAAAATGATCTCTATAAAGTACTCCTTGACTACGCAAACACTACACTTGAATGAGCAATGGAAAAGTACGATAAAAGTTCTGAAAAACTTTCAATGTACAAAGATTATAGTACAAAATGAGCTGCTCCTGAGAGTTTTGTTTTTGCATCAAAGGCAAGACAGTACCAAGAAAATGTGTATAAAAAAGACTTAATTCAAAGTATTTTAGAAAGACGTGAATATAAATACATTCTCCCTGTAGTGGGGTCTAGCCTCCCAACAGCAAGTTCAAAGGTACCAAATGCAGGAAGACCATATAGAAAAGATGTAACAGATGGAATACACCACTCTTGGGATCTCAATACGAGTCTTTGAGAAAAAGTAGTAGCTCTAGATGACGCTATCGTCATACGAGTTGTTGACAGCTGGAACTGGAGCAGTCTCTCAAACATTAGAAAAGATCATCCAACTGAAGAAGATAAGATGAGAAATCTTGATATCTATAGAGGAAATCAAGTATGGTTAAAAACTATGAAGGGTGAGGTGGTAATGTACGCTCATCTCGACAAGATAGTTGAAGGAATAAGAGAGTGAATGGTTGTAACAAAGTGAACTCCTGTAGCTACTATAGGAGTAACTGGGGTACCTCAACTTGACTACGATGATGTACATCTTGATTTTTCAGTTCATGAGAATCCATATGATAAAGATATGGCAGGAAAATATGATATTGAAGACTATATGACTTGGCCATGGCTTCTGAAAGGAAAAGATTATGACACTGTTATAGAGCGTCAATATGACTTCTTTGAAAAGTCGGAGTAATACGATACTCATTTTGGCTTGACAGAGCTAAACTAAATCATTAAAATCAGGAGGAACCTTGTAATATGAATGCATGAAAGAAGAGAAAAAACAGTTGAGTATCACTAAAAACAAAAAGGCTTTTTTTGACTATGAAATCTTGGAAAGTTGGGAAGCTTGAATCGAACTTATGTGACACGAAGTAAAGTCACTCAGAGAATGAAAAGTACAACTAAAATGAGCCTACGTATGACTGCAGCAATGACAGTTGTATCTCAAATGATGCCTTATCACCCCTCTCTCTAGTCTTGCAAAAGCAATGGTCGATGGAAAAAGAGAGAGAAAACTCTTTCTTCATAAAAAGGTGATAGAGTTTGTGTCCTCCAAGATCAAAGAGCCAGGAAAAACAATAGTTCCCACAGAAATATATTTTTCAGGCAGTCTCGTAAAGGTCAGAGTAGCTCTTGCTTCGGGAAAGAAGATGTATGACAAAAAACAAACCCTGAAAGAAAAAGCTATGGATAAGCAGGCAAAGATACAGATGAAAAACATTACTTACTAATTTTCAAACTATGATAGATATAAAAATACTCAGAACTACCCCAGATGTAGTTGAAAAAGCCCTTACAAACAAAGGAGTAAAAGGAGTAAATCTCCAAGAGATACTTACACTTGATGCAAGTCGTATAAAACTCCAACAAGAACTCGATGTACTCAGAGCCAGAAGAAATGAAATATCAGCAAGTATGGGAGCTGGGAAACCTGAACCTACAGTACTTGAGGAAGCAAAAAGTATCAAAGAGAAAATCGCTACACTTGAAAAGCAGTACGAAGAGATTGAAACAAACTTTCTTACTCTCTTTAAAAAAGTACCAAATATCCCAACAGAAGATACTCCTATCGGTCTTTCAGAAGAGGAAAACAAAGTAGTAAAACAGTGGGGAAAAATCCCTGAGTTTGCATTTGAACCAAAAAATCACTACGATATTGCACAAACAAAAGATTGGATAGATAAAGAACGTGCTGCAAACGTGTCTGGAGCGAGATTTGCGTATCTCAAAGGAGACTTAGTAAAGCTCCAACTTGCACTTATGACTTGGGTCATAGATACCCTTTCAAACGAATCAGTTCTCAAAGGAATTATTGAAGCTGAAAAACTCAATATTTCTTCAAAACCATTTACCCCAATATTTCCTCCATATATGATAAAAACTGCCCCATATGACGCTATGGACAGACTTGAACCACGTGAGGAAAGATATAAGATAGAGTGACAAGATCTCTGGCTCCAAGGGTCAGCGGAACATGTACTTGGTTCTATGCATGAAAAAGAAATATTTACAGAAGCACAAATGCCTGTGAGATATATAGGATATGCTACGAGTTTTAGAGGTGAAGCAGGAGCTGCAGGAAAAGATATGGAGTGAATTATTCGTATGCATCAGTTTGATAAACTTGAAATGGAAAGTTTTTCTACTGCTGAAACTTCTCATGATGAACATTTATTTTTCTCTGCAATCCAAGAGTATCTTATGCAACAACTTGAACTTCCATACCAGAAACTTCAAAAGTGTACGTACGATATAGGAAAACCAAATGCAAAAGGTTCTGACATAGAGGCTTGGCTCCCTGGACAAGGAAAGTATAGAGAAACTCATACTGCTGACTATATGACTGACTATCAAGCAAGACGTCTACAAACACGTGTAAGAAGAAATAGTGGCGAAGTGGAGCTTATTCACACCAACGATGCGACTGCATTTGCTTGCGGAAGAGCTATGGTTGCTATCATGGAAAACTACCAAACTGCAGAAGGAAATGTGGTGATCCCAAAAGTACTTAGAAACTATATGGGTGGAAGAGAAATAATATAATCCTCTCTCTATGAAAAAAATCATTGTATGATGTATCCTCTTTTTTGCTCTTTGAGTAAGCACTCTTTTTGCACTTGAGCCCTCTCTTGAGGCTAAAATCCAAACTCTCGTACAAAGACTCTCTTTGGAAAAAAGTAAAAAACTACAGAAAGTTTTAGAAAAAAAGATAGCAGAAGTATCTCAAAAGACTGGTGAAGCAGCATTGCTCAGATATGAGATTTATTTATATATCCTCTCCGAAATACAAACAAAGATATCTCTGTGAGAAGGATGACTGAAAGATATTTTTGAAACTATTTTTACGGGCTACGTCCAAAAAAATACTGATGCACACGCAAAAGTTAGTGTTGTTATCTATGATGATTTAGAGTGTCCTTACTGTGCCTTACTTCACAACAATAAGACTATAGAAAAGCTTCGTGAGACATACAAAGATGATATGCAAATCATCTTTCAACACTATCCTCTTTCGTTCCATAAAAACGCACTTCCTGCTGCCGCACTTCTTGAGTGTATAGGAGAAAAGACTGGTACTACATGATTTTACGATGCTGTAGACCAAATATTTACTTCAAAAGACCCAACTGAAGAAAACATCATCAAGATTTGAGGCCAACTTGGAGTTAAAAAAGAGGATTTAAATGCTGAGGTATGTATTAAAAAACACAAGCAAAAGATTGAAAATCAAATGAATATTGGAGTAAATATATTTAAAATTCAAGGAACTCCAAGCTCTGTTATTGTTGATAACACAACGTATAAATACGAAGTAATTTCTTGAGCTGTTCCCTATGAGTTCTTCCAGAAAACCATAGATACATTCCTCCCAACAAAAAAAGAGTCAAAATAGACTCTCTTTTTTTGCACTTCTCTAGGAAGTATGCTACACTTCTAGTATAATACTTTCTTTTTTAAATACCCATGCTCCTTCTTTCCACTTCAAGTCTTGCTGGATATGGCTTACACAAGATATTCTTGCTTGCTAGTGCTGCAAATTATGATGGTATCGACCTTGTTATAGAACATGACAACTATGATACGTGGGATAAAGACTATCTCAAGTCTATTTCAAAGGATACAGGAGTAAAAATACGTGCTATCACTGCTCCCTCTCAAAAATTGACTGAAGAAAAGGTAAACGATATCATTCAAATTGCTCAAGAAGTAGGAGCTAAAGTAGTTTCTTTCTCTCCTCCTCATATCTCTGATAAAAACATCAAGTGGTTTAAAAACCTACTTCCTATGCTCAAGCCTGAAGGTATAGATATAGCTGTTCAAAATGTTCCACCAAAATTTCTTTTTTTTATCATTCCAGAGTATAAAAATAGTACTCTCGACCAGATCAAAAAAGTAACTGGAAGTACGGCTCTTGATATCTCTGGCATAGATGCTTCTTCTGGAATGGATATTATCAAAGCTTCCCTCATACTTGGAAATACCATAAAAATGATCTATCTCTCAGATAGAACCAGTGAAAAAGAAGGACTTGTTCCGGGAAACGCTGGAGGATGAGTATCTCATCTCCCGATTGAGAGTTTTTTGATGAAACTCAAGTCGTCATCATACACTGGTCTTTTTTCAATAAAAGTAGAACCAGTAGAGCTTAGTGCTTGAATAGACAAAGTAGTACTTGAAAAGCTCAAAAAGTTTTCTGAATACTATGAAAAACACTTTTTAAAATTTACAGTAGAGTCATAATTAATGGTGGTCATGTCCTCCACCTCCTCATGCATGAGTTTCCACTTCTTCGACCTTTTTTCTTCCCTCTTCATATGCAAAATACCAAATTGCTGTTTGAAATATATCAAGCACTGCTGTAAGGTATCAGAGCACAAAAACAAAGAAAAGAAAGAGAAGCATCAGCACTGAAAGTGTGATGACTAAGAAAAACTGAGAAGATATAAATACCAATGCAGAGAAAAAACCTATAGGAAATACAAGGAAAACTAAAAAGTTTAAAAGCACCTTAATGTTAAGGAAAAACATCAGGAAATAGAGTTTTAATGTCACTTTTGGGTTGAGGGTTGTTATCTTGATAGATGCTCCAATCGCCTCCAGTACTCAAACTCCTTTGAGTACTACTTCATATTTTGCGTAGGCAAATAACAGGTTGATAATAATTCAGAAGAAAAATACTGCAGTAAACACGTATGATAGTGGTTTTACGTATTCTACTCAAATAAGCCTGAGAGTGAATAAATATGCGTTGAGGATAGTGGTAAACTTGAACTGACTAAATATGTTGTTGTACTCAAAAACTGAGAGAAAACGAAACAGTCCTACTCAAAGAGCATCTGAAAAGCTCACCCTCTCTTTATGCTGCTTTTCTTCAATATAGTAGATAAGTGCCCCTTCGCAAATAGGAATGAGAAATATATAGAGTAAGATGAGGCATCACACCGTTATACTGACCTCTAAGAAGTATTGAGAATGTACGAAGTTGAGTATAAGCTCAAGTACCTTTACCTTTTCTCCATATATTTTTACGTACGTATATATGACTTGGTACGTCAAGATAATGGAAAAAACCACTATAGATAATAGTCCAGGAAGAAAAAATAACTTCTTCAGTCTTGAATCATCTTTGATGAGAAGCCAAGCAGGAATGATTATTTTTTCTGTAAGTACATTCATTGCCTTTTTTTAGTTCAAGAGAGTATTTTTTAAGAAGGAGAAAAAATTAAAGAAGCCTTTGGCTCAAAAATTTATAATCCTTTTTTCGGAAACATATGCAGACTCAAGTCACTGAAATCTCAAAGACTCATCGTATAGGTATGTTTTGAGGGAATAATTTTTTATATTTTTATCTACCAAGTTCCTCATAACAGGCGTATAGAGCGTCTTCATCACTTGCTCTTCTTTGAGAACTGAAAGTATCTTTCACTCAAGTTCATGTATTCTTTCAGGAGATAGACTGTTTGATCTTCCCTCTTCCAAGAGTATATCAAGCGAGAGTTTTTTCAGTTTTGCAAGATTAAATCCAGACTTTATTTGGCTACTGTGGAGGTATGGAAAGAGATTATAGTCAAAGTATCATAGATTTATCCCTATCAGGAACATATCATAGCTTTTATTGTCACTTTTTATGATGTTTCCTAGGTCAGAAAGTGCTACTGGTTGGAGGATAACATTGATTCAGAATTGTCAGAGACTTTCTTTGATAGTATTTGCCGTAGTGGTCAAAGAGTTATCGTTGTCAGTATAGTAGAGGGTATATGTAAACTTTTGTAGGTCTTTATCGTAGTATGAAGTATCATCGAGTGTATCAAGTTGCATCTTTTTTGCAGAATCTATCTGTACCTTTTTTTGCTGTGTATTTTTTGAAAGGAGTGATAAAAAGCTTTGCTTATCTTCTTCTAGCTTTTTCTCATCTGGTTGGTAGAGGAAAATTAGAGTCTCTGAAAGAGTCTTCTTTCCCCCTATTTCAAAGGAGATTTGGTATGTATTCTTTCCTTCTTTTATAGTATCGTACCCGTCTTTTTTAAGTCTGTAGTAAAAAGTTTTATCTCAAGGATTAAATCACTTGAGTTTATATTCATTTACATATACCGCGCTTACTCCTTCTTTATTTACTTCTCATTTTAGAAGTATATCATCTTTAGAAACAAAGTTTACTTTATCAACTTTAGGAGATACGATGATGCTCGATGGTTCAGGGATATACTGTACTGGAGCTGCTTCTTCCGTTGGTTTTGCTTCTTCACTTACTGTTTTTTCCTCAGCTGGAGAAAACATTTTTACAAGTTCTGCCTTTTTATAGTATCCTTTTGAGTGGATGATCTGCTCTATATTTTTATTTGTTACTTCTTTATCTATCTTTTCATCCGTCATAAAAGGATTATACACTGGTTTGAAATTTTTGTCTGAAAGGATTTGAACAATATTTTCTCTTTGAATATGGTGTAAAATAAAAGATCTTAGACCCAATTCTGGAATTCTATCCGTATTGATAAAAAATGAAACATACTGTGGGAGAATATATTCAAAAGACTGTAGTCTTGGCATTGAATCAGCAATAACACTATCTTTATCATTGAATATATTTACTGAGTCTTTATGCTTTAAAAAGTGAGAAACATCGTTAAATACTTTAAACACCATCTTATCTATAAAAACTCCTTGCTCTCCTGCTCCCTCATTTTTTGCCAAAATGAGTTTCTTTATTCAAAGATTATCATCTTGAGATATACTGTCAAACTTATACTTCCCAGAGTAGAGACCTTCTACGGTAGGAAATTTTCATGACAACTGGTCTGTTGGAAGCATATTTATAACCTTTCCTGAGACAATAGGCTGTAAAAATACATTGAGAAAATTTATATCTGCCTTTGAGTTTTTAAAGATAATGCTTGTTTGTTTTTCCTCAATGGTTGTTCCTGAGAGGAGAGAACTAATAACTGGATTTATGCTCGTTGTTTTCAAAACATTCATGGTTGCTGCAATGTCTTGAATAGTAATATCCGTTCCATCGGACCATTTTATGTCACTTTGAAGAAAACACTCAATATATTGGAGGTTTTTTATATCACAACTTACGATATCAGGCACAAATTTCCCGAGAGTAGCATTGTATTTCAAAAGTGATCTATACAAGATAGATACAATATATTTATTGTAATCTGAAGAAGAGATAAGTGGGTTTAGATGCGGAAAATCTCAAATAATAGCTTCAGAAATAGTTCCTCACTTCATAGGAATATCTTTTGCATCAGCATAAAGATACGCATACAAAAGATGTGCTAAACTTACAACAAAGCAAGCAACACTAATGAAGAGGAAGTATTTTTTGAGCTTAGGAACAACTTGCTGTTTCAAGAGCATATTTTTTCGGTGAAAAGATTGGTAGTAGCGAAATCGAGACTATGAAAGAAGTGTATACGCAATAGAGTTTACGATAAACAATACTCCGAGAACCACTGTTATTTGAAATAAAACTTTTTCAGGTCCTCTTTTTGTTACAGCTCCCATTCCTCCTCACATACTAGCTAAGTTGAGAGATACGTTTTTATTTTGGATAAGTACGATAAAAATCAAAAGGATTCAGATAATTACTTGAGTAATCTTCAAAGCTTCTAACATGCACTATTTTTTAAAAAGTAAAAGCCCGTAAAGAGTATTTAAAAAAGTGAAAATTGCAACTGCAATTACAAAATTTACCCATCCAACGATAATGTAAGAAACTCAAGGAATAACCAAGACGTCGTTGATTATAAAAGAAAAAAGTTGTAATATTACTGCGTTTACAATAAATACGGTTAAACCAAAGAAAAATATAAAAAATGGAAGACTTAAGAGTTTGAGTATAGGGCGAATTGTTGCGTTCATAATACCGAGGATAACTCATCAAAGTAAGAACGTTTTCCAAGCATCCAGACTCATAAGTCAGCAATTACTGCACCCCAATACCACTCCAGCTTGTAGTTGACCACTTGCATCTGGTCATAGTAAAAAAGCTACCAAAAATAGTATAGTAGCATTGAGAATAATAGAGAAAAGTATTTTCATACTACAACTTTAGAAAATGCTAAGAGTTCGGCTTTTTATGATTTCTTATTAGATATTTTTAATCAATTGTTCAAGGATTTTAAGATAGACAAAATGAATGAAAAAATTGATAACTTAACTGCGAAAATGAAAATTATACAATTAGAAATCAATAAGTTTGTCAGACATAGTAAATTCTCATTTTTCGTCCTCCTTTATGTAGTTTACTAAAATATTCTTTAAAGGAATCGCTATAGAGTTGTCGATATCAAGATCAAGTATAGGGAGGGTCTTTTTATTTATCTTTAAGCGCAATACTCGTACCTCTGAACCATCATAGAGGTAACTAAAAGAAGTGATTTTTGAAAAATCATAAAATTTTGTTCCTATCTGAATTCAAAGCTCAGATACAATAATTTCCACTGAATCAGATGAGTTGTTTTCAATAAAAAAGGCTACTCCTGCAAGCAACATAATCACGAAGCTCATTCAGTATTGTCTGGTTATAAAACCCCATATAACAAGCCCTATTACCACAGCAAATGCAGCTATATACCAGGCGCTGCTTCTCTCTTTTTTTGTCTGAAAGGTCCACTTAAACAATTCTTGAGACATATTATCCAAAGTTATCAAGTATAAGCTTTATTATTACCCAAGCAAGGCTAGAAATCGCAAACCCTCCTAGTGCTTTAAATATAATATCTTTTCCTTTAGATTTATCATTTGCTATATCTCCAAACATAATGAAGTATGCCCCAATAATAATAAAAATAATAGATATCGTACCTGCTATTCCTATGAAAAAATTGATAGCTCCTTTTATAAGTCCAGGTATAGTATTTATATCAACATTTCCTTTACGAAGATCTTCATACGATATTTTTTCCCCAAATACGGTACTATCAGCAAATACTGTAGGAAGAAGCAATATTTGTGTGAGAACTAGCCAAAAAGAAGTAATAAGATTTTTTTTCATACGTATAATATTAGTTTTGTAATACACTAAACTCAGTTGAATCTGATTTTAGTAAAGTAAGATTGTCCAACGTTGGATTGTAATAGTCTGTCAAGAGTCTAATTAAGTCTTCTTTTTCCAAAGGAGTTGCTCGTATTCAGATACTTTCAAGGCTCGTCTTAACAGAGTTTACTCTTGTTGCAAGCCCTTTTTTCATATTTGAGAAATTACGAATTTGAGAGCGAATTTTCAAAACATCGTCTCCTCCATTTATAGCGCTCCAAAAGTTTCTAAAAACTCCAAAAAATGATATATCTCTCACACTCCTGTTTTCATCTTGATCGTATGGTACGACTATATAGAACTCCTTTTTCATTATTTGTGCTATTTCAACAAGTTTTCTTAGGTATTCTATATACTCATACGTTTGATTTTGTAGGAGGGTATTTTTTTGTTTGATTGCCATTCCTCTGAGCTTATCAAGGTATCCGTTGATATCGAGTTTTGTAGATCTTACAACTATCTGTATAGGAAAATCTATAGAGTTAAGAAATCTTTGAAAACTCATAATAATAGCATCTTGTTCTTCTGTACTTTTTAAAAGAAAATTGATTGAGCTACATTGCATTACTACTCTCGCACTTGAATCTTTCATAAGTAACACATTTTCTCGTATTTGGGAAAATGGAAGATACCTTTGCGTAGATTTATCAGGAATAACGTCTTTTTTACCTTTTACAGCCATATTTTATATTTTTGATAATTTATCGTTTAACTCTTTTATCTTGTCCTTTTTCGAAGTAAAATCAACTGTTTCTTTCCTCACCTCTGTGATTCATGTAACATAGCCAATATCAATGGGTTGAAAGCTATCAATGGTATTGACCCAAACCCTTTCTTTATAGTTTATATTTTGTCTTAAAATAGCAAGTATAAATGGAACAAAAGTCATCTCTGAATGTTTAAAAACTGCGATAACAATAGCAATAAGAGTGATGAGTACTGCGGGAGTAGCAGCAACAAGCGTCTCAACTCTTCCATTGAGGGATTGAAATATAGTATACCCTATACCTCATCAAACCATGATGATTGTTAATTGTCTCAAAGAAAGTCCTAGGAGTATAGGATCTTCATTTTCGATCTGAACTGGGATTTTGTACTGCATATCGTATAGTTTTATGTCTTCTACAATTGTACAATTTCTTGCAAAAAATTCCAATATTTTATAAAAATCTTTTTAGATTTTTGCTTTACTTTACGTCTATTTCACCTATAAAAAACTATTCATTTCAGAGTTTATGTTTCCAATATACCTACCAGCAAGAGTCACAAAAGAATTTTTAGTATCAAGCTGTAGAGTACAGCTATCTTTTTTATCTGAAGATACAATTACCGTAAAATGAATATTTGATTTTTTCATTTGTATATCAAGGAATTTTTTTATGATTTTTTGCTTACTTTGTGAAAAATTTGTACTTATTTCAAATGTTTCAAACCCTACTAACAAGTAAAGTGAAACTAAAAAATTAAAGAGTCAAAAAACTCCATCATATGTATCGAAAAGTACGTGAATATCTAAGGTTTTGTTGTATTTTTCTTGAGCTATTTTTTTAAAGTACTTCAAATGAAGTTGTCTACTTCGCTTCACTCTCAGTAATAGATCTGTTTTCTCTTTTCATAATGGTGTGTTTTTTTGAAACGAAAACTTTGCACACGTGAGTCAACAACTTAAACAATCTTCTTTTTCACAACGTTTTGAAGTTACCGTATAGAAACAGTCTCTTATACTCTCCTTTACAAGAGTATTTGTTACTACATCTATCACTGGTTCTGGCATATTTACAGAGTCATTTGCAATAAACTCACAGTTATAGACTTTGCCATCAAGTCACATAGAAAGAGTCCCAAAGGGGCAACTTTTTACAGGAAGCCTAAAAAAGTTTTCTAGAGTTCAAAGTAGGTTATTCTCTTCTGCATAGGCATATATCAACTCTAGCTGCTGCTCTAGTTCATCAACTGATTCAACTTCCCAGTCCTCTACAGACAGTGCTGCGTTATAGGAAATTGGGAGCTTAAACTCATCTAGCATATACTTCACATCTTGGAAAAAACTCCCAACATTTTTTTTGTTTACTACTTTATTGATGGTAGCTCCTTTCATTATCTTTTGATTGTGCTGTATCTTTTGAAAATTTTTGTACGTTACATCAAACATTCCTCTGTTTACGTCATGCGACTCTTTTGAGCCATCGATACTCAAACAAAGATTATCTAGTTTCTCTAAAATAGGCTCTAAGGTGGGTCTATATGTTGTAAAGTTCGTGACTAAAGTGATTTCTATCTTTTTTTCAGGATAGAGAGCTTTTTTATCAACACAGTATTGTACTATCTTTTCAAGATCTCCGTCACTTAAAAGTAATGGTTCTCACCCATATAAAATAATATTTTTGTAATATCCTTTTGCATCATAAAAAAAATCAACTCCCTTCTTGAAAACCTCAAAGTCTAGATATTGATGTTTATTGTTTGGAACATGACAATAGCTACAAGTGAGGTTGCAATAATGAAGGAGAGGTATAGTAAAACGTAGTATATCTTTTTTTGAAAACATATTAGATTTTTATTTTGGAAAATTGAACCTCAAGATTTTGGAGTATAGATTTTGGGAGTTTGGTATCAAAAGGACTGATGTTTCCTGAGTGAAAGTACTTTTTTACTTCTAAACTATACGAAGAAGCAAGATTATCATAGTTTCACATAAATCCCGAATGTTCGTTTCAAAATCTTGCTGGATGTGTTGCATTAGTATACATTCTTATTGTATCAATATTCCACTTTTTTCAAAGGATTGAGATACATTTGAATGCAATTTTATGAAACTTTACTACAAAGAAGTAGTCTGACGTACCATAAAAACTTTGAATACTTGATATGAATATTTCTTTATCTCATTTATAAAATCCACAATTAAAAATCTCTTTTTCTCACGACTGAATTCTGAGTTCAAACGCTCAACATGATTCTTGGGTTATATCAGCTGAAATATTGAAGTGGAGCTCAATATCTTCATCTCTATTTCCATCAAAAGTGGAAAATATTTTTGTTTTAAAAAGAGTTGTGCTCTGTATAGGAGAGTTTTTATACTGTTCACGAAGATACTCTTGATGTGCCAAGAGAGTCTCGATATTATTTACAAAAAGAAACTTTCTCGCGTTTTTTCCCTCAAAGAAAAAGAGAT
Source organism: uncultured Candidatus Peribacteria bacterium (assembly GCA_964438925.1). GTDB lineage: Bacteria > Patescibacteriota > Gracilibacteria > BD1-5 > UBA6164 > CAYTMN01. Next base: position 16,210 of record CAYTMN010000004.1, on the reverse strand, counting down.
TCTTTTCTCAAAAGTTTTGAAAAAGAGTCTCTAAAACAGGTAAATATCTTTTGACTATTTTTAAATTCAGTAAAAATATACCATAGTCCTTTTTACTGAGGTTATGCTTAAAGAGGTTATCAATCACTATAAAATTTTCTTGGGATACGCTTTTTTTAATTTGATTGAGAAAGTCAGGTAAATACTCATTGATTACTTGTTCAATACTGTACATTATATATTTTTATGAATATGAACATTCAGTTAAACATAACTCAAGAAGTTGAAAAAGCAAGGAAAATTTGGAAATGATTTGTCAAAAGTGAAAAGGTATATGATGTATGGGAATATAGATACTGTTTCTTCCATCCTGAGAAAGAAAAGATCTTTTTTATATATGCAACTGAAGGCGAAAAAATTGTCTTTCTTGCACCATTTATCATACATTCAGAAGGTAGGATTGAATTTTTTTGAAAGCATTCATATAAGAATAGTTTTTACTGCGTTGAATGATATGAATTTGTGTTGAAAAAAGTTCTGGAAAAGGTAAAACAGCATATGTCATTATGAGATATTCTCCTCAAACAAGATAGTGCCTGAGTATTTTTACAACTATGAGTTCTAGAAAAAATGGATACTCTCTTCTATATGAATATTCAAGATACTCTTTTTGAGGGAACGTTAACTGAAAAGATGGAAAAAAGACACAGAAAAAGACTTGAAAGGCAACTACAAACACTCTCATCATCTTGTAGCTTAGAGACATCAAACAATCCTGCTTTCGCTGAAATTTTAGGGAAATTTAATACATCATTATTTTGAAAAAGATCAGCATTTCTCAACACTAATTTACAAAAGAGCATAGAAAATATTGCAGTAGAATGAGATATAAAATCCCATTTTTTAAATCTATACAGAGATGGAGAATGCATTTGTAGTGCTTTTATAGTAGAATATGGTGATACGTTATATGCAGAACATATATGATATGCCCCCTCACTTCCCAATATATGCATATTTATGGCAAAAAGTGTCTATGAATACTGAAGAAAAAAATGATTGAAGCATCTTTGTTTTTGAGCTGGAGGTGAATTTTGATGGAAAAAAAGGCTTGCAGACTACGGAGAAGATATGTATAGAGTCTCTTTTTAAATATCGTCAGTAAAATCAAACGTATCCAAAAATCGTAGGAAATACTTTTTGTCTTCATTTTGATACTTATAACATCTCTCTATAACTTCAAATTCAACTCTTTTTCTGGAAAATCTCCTATATTGCTTTAGTTTTACGCAAGCAAAGATATTTACTAGCATTTCTGGTTTTCCATAGACATTGTCATAGAAGTTATCTATAGCTTTTGATAGGTACCCATGACCTAAATCATGAAAAAACCAAAATAAGTTATCTGGGGAATATACATATACATCTGTATGAATATGATTTTCAACAATATAATCTACAACCTCTCTGGCTTGGTCATTTTTATTATTCATTAAAAGGCAATATGGAACTCATGAAAATACCTTTTCTCTATTTGGAAGTGTTCGAGAAAACTTTTGGAGTTCTCTATTGTTTTTTCACTTTTCTAGTGCTTCTGCAACTATATTTTTTTGTACAAATATAATGTGTGACCCTACCCTCTTGAATGGCTCAAAATCAACATATATAGGACATATCTCAATTCCATATTGTTCCATGGCCTCAATATCTCTAAAGTGTGCCTCTAGTTTTGCAATATCTATTTGAGATTCCTCTGGCATATTTTTTAGGAAAATTTGTAATATCTTTTAAAATACTCCATCTGTAAAAGGAAATATTTTACATCATCTTTGTTGATATATTTTCATGATTTTAAAAGAGGATGTACTGCATTAAAAACCTCCCTTTTTATATCTGTTTCATTGAACTTATTTTTTAGTAAAAGTTTGATGACTGCAAAAACACTTGCATCCATCTCGTCTTTATGTTTAAAAGATCATTTTAAATATAGATGATCCAGATATACATGACCTAAATCATGCAAAAGCCAGAAAAGGTTTCAAAAATACTGCATTTGAAATTTTTGTTCTGAATGTTGCGCATAGTATCGAATAATCTCTCAGACATAATCTCTAGCATCAAGTAGGTAATACTCCCCTCTTTTTCTTTCTTGAATATACTTTTCCCATTTATTTGAAAACACTTTTGATTCTAAAGCTTGGAGATATTCTTCACTTTTAAAGAAAGTATCATAGTAAACCTGCTCTACTATATGGCTTGGGGCTTTGAAAATATAGTATCCATTAAAAGATTTTTCAAACTCTCAACGAAGATCTTCTTGAAAAATATATTCGATATTTTCTCAGAATCTCTCGACGATATCAATATGTTTGAGTTGTTCAGAATTGAGTGTATAGGCTGTTTGCATAATTTTTAAAAAATCTTTGATAGCATTCGTTCTATTTTTAGCTGATTTTTTTGGAATATTCACCCTTGAATATTTTCGCAAATCGCTCCTTGCGACATTATAGTTCAAAGTTCTTTATTTCAAAATATATTGTTATCAAGATACGTCTCTTTTTCTGCAATCTTCTCTAGTTTAAGTGGTGGTACGTATGGGACCTTTGAAAGCTTTTTTGAGAGCCAGACAAGGCAAGGAATAATTTCCCCACTTGGTAAAAATGTGTAGTTTTTTAAGAAGTCCTCCCTACACTCGTTTGGGTTTTTTGTTTTTGTATGAAAGAGACTTATATCCATATACTTTTGAAAGGCTTTGAGTTTATAGAACTCTGCTATAAGGTTCTTAAAATCAGAGTCTGACCAAGGTTGTTCATATAAAAATATAGTCTTCACTTTCCTAAAACCTAGATTGTACAGGCTTTTTATACCTTCAAATAGCTTATCTGCGGTAAATGGAGAAACGCAAAAGTTTACAGTAAAAAAAGAAAGGTCTTTAAATTGAGATATATTTTTTACTATGTCATCATATGTTGGTTTCCCTCAAAGAGTTCTTCTGTAGTAATCATGATTTTCTTTATTTCCATCAAGGCTCAAATCAATATGTATAACATCTCTAAACTTGTTGGTAAACTGAACGAATTTCTTATCCATTAAGACCCCATTTGTATTTATAGAAAGAATCTCTACATTTTTAGGGAGTGAAAACTCTAAAGATAGCATGAAGTCAATAATCTCGGTGTTGAGTAATGGTTCACCTCAAAATAGGTTAAGGTCTATTTTTTTGTCTTGAAACTTACTGAGTATCTTTGAGAAGGTATCGATTGACATCTTTTTCACCCCTATATCATGCTGAAAATCTTGGTAACAATAGTTACAACCCAAGTTGCAATAATATACGAGCAGTACTTGTACTACTGAAATATTTTCTGCGTCTATTTTCATGGTGATATTTTCTTATTGATTTCAAAGTAGTGTTTTCTCTTTAAAAATTCTTCTCACAAATACTCAAAAAGGATAGTTTCTTTCCTCAAAAGATAACATCATTTGTTAAACTCACAGGTATTGCAAGCCTCAGGAATATACACTGGGTCAATTTTTGACTGAAAGTTAATCTTATATCCCTTTTTAAGGTTTGACTTTACAAGAGCTCTCTCCTCAAGTGATGTGAACCCAAAAAACGACTTTCTTACTACATTGGGGATATACATCTCATATCTCTCTTTATCTCAGATACTATCGTCAATTTCCTTATGAAACTGAGTATCAAGAACACATTTAGGAATATTGGTAAAAGCCATTCCTACAGAAGGGTATATTTTTCATATCTCAATAAAAACACTGTTTAACTTTTGAGTTACCTCTTTAGTATAGATAATATTAAGGTCTTGTATATGTTGCAGTGCATATCCTGAAAACTCTACAAATTCAAAAAAAATACCTCCTGGAAGTATATCTTTGCCGGCTAGCAAATCTAGAAGTGGTAGTATATCTTCTAAATTTTTTTGGTTGATAACATAGATCAAAGTATATGCAATTTTTGCATCCTTTAAATACCTGATACTCTCAAGAACTCTCGAGAAAACATCACTTCACACAAGAGAGTTGTGTGTTTGTTCTAGTCAGTGGAGAGAAACACGAAATTCAGTAATTCAGGAAGCCTGAAGTTCCTGTATTTTTTGTTGAGTATAGAGTGTCGCGTTTGACGTGATAGTAAATCTTCTCGTATGATACTGACGAGAAATATAGGAAATGATAAAATTGAGATTTTTATTCAGATTTGGCTCTCATCAAAGAATATCTATATCATAGGTAGGATTGCCTTCTTCTAAAAAAACTACATCTATATTTTTTTTGAGTTGTTCTATGTCTTGCTCTTCGAATACATGTTGTTTCGTATGCTGTTCTTGCATCTCACCAACATAGCAAAATTTACAATGCAAATTGCATTTAAATGTTGGTTCAAGGTAAACTTTTATTATTCACATATAAGTTTTCTCGCTTGTTTGAGTCATTCTTTATAGTACTCAGTAACACTGATTGTTCATTTACATAAAGGAAGAATATCTCGATTTACTTTCATAACAAAACCACATTTGTTTTCTACGAAGGCTGCTTCTAGTTCTTTGAATACTGGAACATTGTCTTCAAGAAGTTTCTTTGCTGTCTCTGAAGACAGTTTTTTATTGGTTGCAAGCTCTCTAATAGCAATATCAATATAGCAATCTCCAATATTTTCATCAGTTAAGTATCATTCTTTTTGAAGCGTATCACAATTATCATAGTCTTTCAAACTTCAAAGTATATTTTTGGGTGAGTATTTTTTGTTGAGTTTTCCTAGTGACAATAGGAATTGTGTATACTCTGTCTCTGACATACTTGAGATATCTTTCTGAATTTTACAAAATGGTTCATCAATATTTACAGGAGTCGAGATTTCAATTCAGGTTCAAGTTGCTACAATCACTCAAGTATTTGTAGCTTCTGAAGTTGCTCAGGATTCAACAGGAGTATTCTGAGTTCATGTATTTGTAGGGTTTTGCTGCACTTGAAGTTGAGCGTTCTGGTCTTGTGGAAGTGAGTCTACAGGTTTTCAAAACATAAAATACAGTCCTACTCAAGAAAAAACTGTCCCAAGTAAAAACATCAGAATGTACATAATAAATTCTTTTTTCATAATTACATCCAACGTGAACAACTACAATGATTGCTGTGACTCGCATGACTACTGTGATTTGCATGTGATTTAATATACCTTACATTTGATTGACTAAGATTTACAGTAGGCACAGAGCTCATATGTCAGTTTACCAATCCACTTACATGACTACAAGTAGCTGAATTTACTATTATAAATCTGTTACTATCAGAACCATTATCTGGGACCGAACCATTGGAAGGAAAAGGGTCAAAACCAGCTGGACTTGTCGAGGTAGAATAGGAGTTTGAGTGCCCAGCGCTTACGCTCTGATACCCCGCTGCTGCAGACAATATCCCTACTCCAATAAGAGACTTTGCGATAAACTTCTGACTCTCACTTGTGAGCATACACTTTATACCCTTCTTTTTATTTGGAAAATTCATAAAATTCTCATAAGCATATATTGTTTATTCTATCCTTTTTTGCGAAATCTAAAGGGAAAGTTAGATAAAATCCTTTACTTTCTTTTTTTTTATTCAATAGCAAGAAAGACCGCCTGTATATAACTATTTGATAGTTTTTTTTCTAGATCCTGACTTGAAAGAAGATGGATAACTTCTCAAATAATGTTCTTATTTTTTTCTTCACGAGATTCTATCAAACTCGCCCATTCTCATAAATATTCGCTGTCAACCTCTCAAAGCATATACCTTGAAAGTACTCTTTCAATATGAGTTCATCTCAAAAGGACTGTTTCCTCACTTTCTCCTGTATCTTTAGAAATATCAATTATCTCTCAAGATACGAGTTTTCTCAACGTTTCAATTCTTGTTTGCATACAAATGAATTAACAGGTTAAAAAAAGCCCTCTATAGAGGACTTCTCAATTTTTTACTTATATTTTCCGTAGTCATACATCTTCATCTCAGTATCTATTTTTCTAATAACATCTAGAACTACAGACACGATAATGATAAGTCATGAAGCACTGATAATAAAATCTACTGAAGAGCTCATAATCTTTGAAAGAACGTATGGCAGTATTGCAATAAGCGCTAGAAATCAACCTCAGAAAAGATTTAGGTGTCCTGATACTTTTGCAAGGTAATTTGCAGTATCATTTCCTGGTCTAATACCAGGAATATATCCACCTCTTTTTTGGATAGACTCGGCTATAGTTTCAGTGTTGAATGTAACTGATACATAGAAAAAAGAGAACGCAAGAACTAAAAGGAAATATACTCCAATAAAAATCCATGATGGGTTTTGTATTGAAAAGTTTTGTACAAGGATTAATCCTATTTCCTTTAACTTTATGTTTGTAGTATTGTTTAAAATCTGCCCAAGAATAGCAGGAAATGTAACGATAGAGACTGCGAAAATGATTGGTATCATTCAAGCTTGATTGATACGAATTGGAAAATATGATTTTTCTTCCCTTCCAGTTCTGGTGTAGATAATCGGGATTCTTCTATTTCCTTCTGTAAACTTAATAATGATATAGGTAATCACGAGTGTCGCAAGAGTGATACCAATAAGGAGTGGATATGCACCATTATTGAGGTGATTCATAATTGATCCAGGTACTCAAGCTAATACTCAAGCAGTAATGATAATAGAAATACCATTTCCAATACCATACTCTGTCATTATTTCCCCTAACCAAACAAGGAAAACAGTTCCTGTAGTTACGATAAGCATCGCCATCAAAAGCGTCTTTGGATCAGTTACATCTATGATACTTCCTTGAGCAAGGGTATTGAGAAGAAAAATCATTCCATAACTTTGTAGGAAAGCTAAAGGAAGAGATAACCATCTTGTCATTTTATTGAGTTTTCTTTGTCCAGCATCACCTTCTTTTTGGAGGTCTCCAATCTTTGGTACGATAACCCCTAAAAGTTGAATAATAATGAGGGCATTAATATATGGAGAAAGTCCCATAAGAATAATAGAGAAATTTTCAAGTCCTCCTCACATAAGGGCGCTAAAAAAAGAAAGCCCCGCTTGTTGTTGCATAATAGCCTGTAGTCCGTCAGTATTAACACCAGGAACTGGAATAACCGATAGAAGTTTATATACAAGCACCAAGAGAAGTGTAGCAATAATCTTTTTTCTCACCTCTTTTACTTCAAAAATAGATTTTATATGTTTTAGTATCATAGTAGTTTATATGTAGTAAGTTCTCTAAAAAAATAACCCAAGCGTAAGCTCAGGTTTCAGTTTATGCAATAATTTCAATTTTTCAACCTGCTTTTTCTATTGCTTCTTTTGCTCCAGCAGTAAATTTTGCAGCTTTTACTGTTACCTTTGCAGTAATAGTTCCTGATCAGATAACTTTAAGAGGTGCATCCTTGATGCTCACAAATTTTCCTTTTAGCATTTCTTCAATTGTTATCTCGTTCATTCCAGACTTTGCAGCTTTTTCAATAACATCAAGAGTAACAACGTTGAAACTTTTTTTAAATAGGTAGTTTGAGAAACCTCTTTTCTTTGGAAGACGTCTAAAAAGTGGCGTTTGACCTCCTTCGAACCAGTCTCCTGGAGAACCAGATCTAGCCTTTTGTCCTTTACATCCCTTTCCACAGAAAGTTCCTTTTCCTGAACCGTTTCCTCTTCCAAGTCTCTTTGGAGTCCTTTTTGAATTTGGAGCTGGCTTAATTTCATTTAGTGTAAACATACGCTCTATTGTTAGTTATATTCTCTATTATTTAAAAGATTTTAAAGCTTTTATTGTTGCTCTAGCATTGTTGATAAGATTTCCATGTCCATATCTTTTTGCAAGAACATCAGTATATCCAGCAGCCATAAGAACTTTTCTCATTGCCCCTCCAGCGATAATACCTGTACCCTTTGAAGCTGGATGAACCATAATCTTCGCAGTCTTATATTTGATACTAATATTATATGGTACTGACCCATTTTCAATCTTTACAGTTGCCATATTTTTCTTAGCATCAGCGATTGCTTTTGCAATAGCATCAACAACTTCCCAAGATTTACCAGTTCCAAGACCAACTCTTCCTTTTCCATCTCCAAGAACCATAACAGCTCTAAAACGAAGTTGTCTTCAACCTGAGTTTACTCTCGTAACTCTGTCTACAGAAAGGAGTTCTTCTCTAAATTCTTTTTTCTCTTCTTCTTTTCATTGTCCTCTTTCAGTTCTGTCTCTATGACCTTTCTTTGGAAGACCTTTTCCCATCTTTAAACCTTCTTGAGGTGGAACAGCAGCTTGCGCTTGTTCTTCTCCAGAAGCTTCTTGTGGGTTTTCTTGATCTAATTTGTTTTCTTCTTGCATACTTTAAAAATTATAAAGTGTAAATTAAAAATAGTAGTAATTAAAACTTGAGCCCTCCTTCCCTTGCACCTTCAGCAAGAGCTTTTACTCTACCATGATACGAAAATCCAGCTCTATCAAAAACCACTGCCTCTATCTTGAGTGCGATAGCCTTTGAAGCGATTTCTTCTCCTACTTTCTTTGCAGCTTCAGACTTTGTCCCTTTCTTCTTTATTTTTAGGTCACTTGCAGCAGCAAGAGTTTTTCCTGTTTCATCATCAATAAGTTGTGCGTAGATGTTCGTATTACTTCTAAACACACATAGGCGAGGACGAGCAGCAGTTCAAGAAACTTGAATTCTCAAACTTCTTCTAATTCTATTTTCAACTTTTTGTAACATAATCCTAAAGTTTTAGTATTAATTATAATTGTTTTATTATCCAGCTTTACCAGTTTTACCAGCCTTTCTCCTTACAAATTCTCCAACATAACGGATTCCTTTCCCTTTGTATGGTTCTGGTTGCTTTTTTTCTCTTATTTTCGCAGCAAACTCTCCAAGAAGTTGTTTATCAATACCAGAAACATGAATCATGTTCTTGTTTTGAGCATCAAATTCTACTTTGAGTCCTGTAGGAATATCCATTTCCACTTTGTGTGAAAATCCAAGTGCCATAGTAATCTTTGCAGGAGTAATGTTTTCAAACTTATACCCTACTCATTGTATTTCTAGACTCTTTTTAAATCCCTTTGAAACACCTTCAAAAAGTGTTGCAACAACTGCTCTGGTAGTACCCCAGTATTTTCCAGTACTTTCATTCTTATTTTTTACTACAAGGGTAGTATCATTTTCTTTTACAAGCTCTACATCTTCTCTGAGATCCATAGAAAGTTCTCCCATAGGTCCCTTTACTGTAAGTTTTGTCCCCTTGATTTCGTACTGTACCTTTTCTGGTATAGCAACTACTGATTTTCCAACTCTAGACATTTTTCTCTTTTAGAAATTAAATTGTATATTAAAACACTTCACAAAGAAGTTCTCCTCAAACATTCAAAGTTCTTGCTTCATATCCAGTAACTACTCATTTTGGAGTAGAAACAATGTATATTCCTTTTCCATTTCTAGATTTTCTAATATCTTTTGCTCCTAGATAGATTCTCTGTCCTGGCTTAGATATACGAATAAACGTAGGAATATATTTTGTTTCACGAATATTATTAAGTGTCACTTTAATAGACGCTTTATTATTCTCTCCCTCTTCTTGAGCGAAATCTGCAATATATTTATTTTTCTTCAAGATCTTAAGAACATCCATTTTCATACGAGAATGAGGAATCTTCAATTCTTCAATTCTTGCGTTATATGCATTTCTTACTCTTGTTAATAAATCTCCAATTGGATCTATTATCATATTTCCTATATTATTAAATTAAACGTTTTTTTATATATACTACCAGCTAGATTTTCTCACTCCTGGAAGTTCTCCAGTATTCGCTCTTTCTCTAAAACATATTCTACAAATATCAAAGTTTCCTAAGTATCCTCTTGTTCTTCCACAGATTGAACATATATTAAATACTTTTGTTGCAAACTTTGGTTGTCTTCCTTCTTTTATTGCTCTAAGGAATTTTTCCTTCAATTTTTTTGATTTTGCAATCTTAGATTTTCTCATTGTCTTTAGAATAAAAAATTAATATTATTTAGAGAAAGGAAATCCCATATTTAATAGGAGTTCACGACCAGCCTCTTTTGACTTTGCTGTAGTTTTTACAGTTATCTGTAGTCCATGGTTTTTTACAACATCATCGCTTGGTACTTCTAGAAAAATTGAATGTTCTTTAATACCAAAGTTATAATTCCCTTCTTTATCAAAACTATTCTTATTGATTCATCTAAAATCTCTTACTCTTGGAAGAACTACATTGATAAGCTTTTCAATAAAGTTATACATAGCTTCTCCTCTAAGAGTTACAGCAAGACCTACTGGAGTTCCTTCTTTTAACTTAAAGTTAGAGATAGCTTTCTTTGCAAATCTTACACTTGGAGCTTGTCCTGCAATAGTTGTAAGGTGGTTTTTTAAAACAGAATAATCTTTATTTGTCTTAACAAACGTTCCTATACCCATATTGAGAACTACTTTCTCGAGCTTTGGTATTTCCATAACATTTTCAATCCCTAGCTTTTTTGCTATAGCTGGAGCGATTTCTTTTTTATATTTTTCTTTAAGATACATCTTTCGAATCTTAATAAATTAAAACTATTTTATAATTGCTTCTTTTTCTTTCTTCCCTGCCTTAAGAGCAGCCTTTGAGACTCTTACTTTCTTTGCTTTACCTTTTTCCTTTGTTATTGCAAAACCAACTCTTGTAGGTTTTCCAGTAATAGGACACATAAGCATTACATTTGAAGCATCAATTGGCTTTTCAAGTTTTACAATTTGTCCTTTTTGAGTTCCCACTTTTTTCACATGCTTTGTGATAATATTTACTCATTCAATGAGTAGTTTATTTTCAACTTTGAGAACTTTTAGTACTTTAGCAGTTTTTCCCTTGTCTTGAGATTTTCAAGAGATAATCTGTACAGTATCTCATTTTCTAATTTTCATATACTTTTAATTACAAATTATTACAAATTATAATACTTCAGGAGCCAAACTTACGAGTTTTTGATTTTTTTCTTTTAACTCTCTTGGTACTGGTCAGAAGATACGAGTTCCTTTTGGTTCACCATTATCATCAACGATTACACAGGCATTATCATCAAAACTGAGGTATGTACCATCTGCTCTTCCAAACTTCGCTGTAGTTCTTACAACGATAGCCTTCACAACTTTCTTTTTCTTTATCATTCCATCTGGTAAAGCGTTCTTTACAGAACATACTATAGTGTCTCAGATTCTTGCATATCTTCTATGAGATCCTCAAAGTACTTTAATACATAGAACTTCTTTTGCTCCTGTATTATCGGTAACTGCGAGTCTTGATTCTGGTTGTATCATATTAATATTTTATTAGTATTAGATTCGTTTTCTTTAGAATTCTTGTGTTACAATTATGCTACTTTTTCAACAAGCATCCATCTCTTTAGTTTTGAGATTGGTTTTGTTTCTTTAATAACTACAACATCTCCTGTCTTACATTCACCTTTTTCATCGTGTGCATAAAACTTAGTTGTCACTTTAAATCTCTTATTATATTTTTCATGATTCTCATGAGATTCAACCGAAACAACGATTGTTTTGTTCATTTTTGTACTCGTAACTATACCTTTTTTTGTTCTCATAGGTAGCTTTAAATATTAGATATTAACTTATTTTAAATCCTTTCTTTGTTGCAACTGTCTTAAGAAGTGCAACGTATTTTTTTGCAAATCTCAAAAGATGAGTTTGCTTTAGTTCGTTTGATTCAAGTTTCATAGAAAGTGCATAAATAGTCTTTTGAGCACTTGCTACTTCTTTTTTCATATCTGCCTCGCTCAGTTCAAGTACTTTACTCTTTTCTTTGAGTTTAAGATCTTTGAGAGTTTTCATCTTTTCTATTAATTATTAACTAATATTTTCGTTTTCACTGGGAGTTTGTAAGAGGCAAGTCTAAAAGCTTCCCTAGCAACTTCTGGAGTAACTCCTGTTATTTCGAACAAGATTCTTCCAGGTTTTACAGGGGCTCTGTACATTTCGAGCGCTCATTTTCCTCATCCCATTGGTACTTCTAGAGGTTTTTTTGTAAATGGTTTATCTGGAAACACACGAATCCAGATTTTTCCTCCTCTCTTAATGAAGTGAACCATAGCACGTCTTGCAGCTTCAAGTTGTCTTGAGGTAATATATCCTCTTGATGATGCCTTGATTGCAAACGTACCAAATGCGATTTCTGCTCATCTGTTTGCGACTCCTTTGAGTCTTCCTCTATGTCATTTTCTATACTTCGTTTTTGACGGTTGTAACATAATGGCCTAGTTAGTATATAAATTTTTTTTAGTTGTCAAGTTATTCTTCAATTCTCGCTTCTCTATCTTTTTTATGTATGTCTCCCTTATAAATCCATACCTTGAGACCAACTGATCCATACATAGTTTCTGCTCTTGTTGAACAATAGTCGATATCAGATCTAATAGTAAGAGTTGGGATAGAACCTTCCTTAAAAGTTTCTACTCTTGCGATTTCTGCTCCATTCAATCTTCATCCTACTTTTACTTTCATTCCTTTTGCTCCTTTTTCGATTGCTTTTGCGATAGCTTGTTTGATAGCTTTCTTATATGGCATTCTCTTTTCGATTTGATTTGCAATCATAAATCCAACTATCTTTGCGCTTGTATCTGGTTTTCTAATTTCTTTTACACTTATTACAGCTTTATGCCCTGTTTTCTTGAGTATGAGTGCTTGAAGTTTTTCTATATTTTCACCTGTTTTTCCTAGAACAAGAGCTGTTTTAGCAGTATATACATCTACATGTATTGTATCTTGATCTCTTGATACAACAATATCTCCAAGAGGAATTCCAGTAAGGTTAGTTTTAAGAATCTCTCTTACTTTTACGTCAATTCATAGATAGTCTCTATAAGCTTTCTTTCCTGCGAACCAAGACCCCTTCCATGGCTTGATGTATGGTATTCTAAAAGAAATTGGATGAACTTTATGTCCCATAATTATTAAGGTTTATATGGTAATATATTATTTTACTTGTAAATCTAGTTTCACGTTTGAAGTCCTTTTCTTAATAGGATGACTTCTTCCTCTCGATGCAGCAACTCCTCTCTTGTACACAATTCATTTTGTAATTACAAGTTCTCCAATATAGAGATTTTCTTGCTTTTGAGCATTGTTATTTTCTGCATTTTTCATAGCAGAGAACACTATTTTATACAAAAGGTCAGCTCCTTTTTTTGGTGCGAACTTAAGAAACTTTAGTGCTTCAGTTACTTTTTTTCCTTTTATCACTTCTGCGATTACAAGAAGTTTCTTTGGGGAAATACGAACATTTTTTCCGTAAGCTTTCATAGTAAATGTAAATTAAATATTCTTTTTTTAAAAACTATTTTCCTGGCATAGATGAACCTGATACTCCAGGGTGTCCTCTAAACGTACGAGTTGGAGAAAATTCTCCAAGCTTGTGACCTACCATATCTTCAGTAACAAATACTGGAATATGTTGTTTCCCATTGTGAACACCAAATGTGTGTCCTACAAATTCTGGAACAATTGTACAATCTCTTTTCCAAGTTTTGATAACTGTTTTCTTTCCTTCATTATTTAACTTCGTTACTCTGTTGACGAGTCTCTCGTATATATAAGGACCTTTTTTTAAACTTCTTGACATACGTTTTTATTATTAAAAATTTATTTTACCAATAATTTACCTTTTCTATTTCTCAAAATCCACTTTCCAGTAGCTTTCTTTCTGCTTCTTGTTTTATATCCAAGAGCTGGAGCTCACCATGGTGTTTTTGGATTTTTCAAACCGATAGGCGAATGTCCTTCTCAACCTCCATGTGGATGGTCTACAGGGTTCATAGATTTACCAAGAACTGTTGGTCTAATACCCATATGTCTTGATCTACCTGCTTTTCCTATAACGATAAGGTTGTGGTCTGGGTTTGATACTTTTCCAATAGTTGCGTAACATTTCTTATTTACCAGTCTTATTTCTCCTGATGGCATTTTTACTTGAGTATATTCACCTTCTTGTGTTACGATTACTCCACAACTTCCAGCACTTCTAATAGCTGAAGCTCCTTGTCAAACAATCATTTCAAGATTATGAATTTCAAGTCCAGTTGGGATGTTTCCAATTTCTACTCTATTACCAGGAACAAATAATGCAGTTGTGTTTGTGATAATCTTATCACCTACTTTCATAGTAGTATGAGCAAGTACATATCTTTTCTCACCATCCTTGTAATTTACAAGTGCAATATATGCTGTTCTATATGGATCATATTCGATAGTCTTTACTGTAGCTTCAATTCCTTTTTTATCATGAAAAAAGAAGTCTACAAGTCTATATCTTTGAGCAGCACCACCTCATTGGTGTCTTACAGTAATACGCCCAGAAGAGTTTCTTCATGATTTTTTCTGAATTTTTACAGTAAGAGACTTGAGAGGTCTTGAAGTTGTTAGTTCTTCAAAAGTGTATCCTGTCATCTGTCTTCTTCCTGGCGTAGTTGGTTTAAATTTCTTTACTGGCATAGGTAAAAATTAAAAAAATTATTTAACGATTGTAGAATCAAGTTTTGCTTTTTTATCTTTCAAAGTGATATATGCTTTTTTCACTTCACTTCTTCTAGTTTGAACTCCTTTCTTTCCCATTTTCACTTTTCCTCTTACATATGTCACATTTACAGATGCAACTTCAACACCATAAATCTCCTTTATCGCTTTTTTAATATCAATCTTCGTAGCATTTTTATCTACCACAAACCCATATCTATTATGAGCTAACTCAGTTCTTGAAGTTTTTTCAGTGGTAATTGGTTTTTTAAGTATACTGTAAAGTGCCATAGTTTCTTTTTAAAAAATTACTGTAATTATTTTGCAAGTGCATGTATTTTTTCAAGAGCTTCTTGAACTACTACTAAACTTTTATATTTAAGTAAATCTTTGATATTTAAATATGCAACATCAATAGATTTTACGTTTTTTATGTTTGCAGCAGACTTTACAAGAGTCTTTTCCTTTCCAACAATAGCGAGAAGTGTTGTTTCAGCAACTGGAAGTTTTGAAAGAACATCAATCATCAGCTTTGTTTTCATTTCTTTTAACTTTATCTCATCAACCACGATAATCTGGTTTTGTCTTACTTTTTGAGAAAGAACACAGAAAAGTGCTTTTCTTCTTTCTTTCTTATTCATGTTTACAACAAAGTTTTGGTTGTTTCTTGGACCAAATGCAACTCAACCCTTTCTTCTTACTGGAGATCTGTTTGTACCCATTCTTGCTCTACCAGTACCTTTTTGTCTGTAAATCTTTCTTGTAGATCCTCTTCTTTCACTTCTCGTCTTTGCATGAGCAATGTTTGTTCTACCATTTGAGAGTTGTAACATAAGAGCTCTATGTACGAGACCTTCATTTGCCTCTAAAGCAAATACATCATCTTGTAACTCAACATCTCAGATTTCTTTTCCTTTTTGATCGTATAGTTTCGTTTTCATAATCTTTAATATATGGAGTTAAAAAATTATATGTACAATAGAGTTTCTTCCACCAGGAACTCCTCCTCTTACTCCTATAACAGAAATATCTTTATTTACGAGTTCGAGTGGTACATTTTTTATTGATACTCTTTCATTCCCCCAATGCCCGTGCATTTTCTTTCCTTTATGAGTTCTACGTGGTTTTCTTGTACCGATAGAACCAAGTGCTCTATGAAACTTTGAACCGTGTCCACCTGGACCTCCGGAAAAATTCCATTTTTTCATCGCACCTGTAAATCATCTACCTTTTGTATTTCCTTCTACTCTAACAAATTTCACTTCATCAAGCATATCAAGAGTTAATGTATCACCTACATTAAACTTCCCGATTTGATCATCTGAAAGTGGAAATTCTCTAATAGTTTCAAATTCATTTTTTGAAAGAGTCTTGTTTCCGTCTTTTGCTGTTCCTTCTTTCCCTTCGATAAGTACTCCAACAACTATAGCATCATACCCATGAGAGTCGTTTGTTTTTACCTCGACTACTTTTAGAGGTGGTTCTTTTTAAAGAGTAACAGGCCCAAATTTATACCCTAAGAGAACTCTTGTCATTATATAAATTTTGGTGAGAGGTTTGGCTTTCTTTTCAGTAAATACTGATGAGAAATAAACTTCACTTTTCTTAACTTTTTTTGAAAAAGCTCCGAGATACTATTGAAAAAACCAAAGATGTCAAAAGATTTTTTAGAAAAAA
>CAYTMN010000003.1:22084-33440 GCA_964438925.1 uncultured Candidatus Peribacteria bacterium | reverse complement strand
AACATATACTCAGAACTTCCAGCTGGATTTACGTTTAAAGATGTTCTCGGTTGGATAGATGCACACTATGATTTTAGCTACACTTCTTTTACCGTTGGAGAGTTAGAAAACTCTAACGCTTCAAACACAACAGGAAGCTGTAAAGTATTTGCATATGCAAAGCTTTTAGGAGCAAGTAACATCTCGCAAAAAGGAATTTTAGACCTGTTTGCAGAGCACTATGTAGATGTTTGGAAAAACTCAAGTGACACAAGCCATCCAAATATTCGTGCATTTATGAAATGTGGGATTGATGGTGTAGTGTTCCACTGAGAGAATCCTCTCAAACTAAAAAAGTAATTATTTTTTAACCTATTTTATTATGACAACTCCAGAAACACAAATGTTGCCTTGAGTACCAAGAGTATTCGATGCAGAAAAAGACACAAGAAATGGAAAGACTCTTCTTATCCTCAAAGAAGGATCAGAGTTTCAAATAGGTACTACCTATGCAAAAAAAGGAAAAAAGCCAGAATGGAAAGAAAATACTTTCAAACTCGTTCTTAGACCAGGTGACGAGATAACTATGTATACTTCTGACTCTCCTGAGTTTTTAGAAATAGAGTATAAACCGCTTTCTGAAAAGGACAAACCAAATAGGTTTCGTGTAACGAGAGAAATACTTGAAAATGTTTTAGAGGACGCTGAAATAGCAGTACTTAAAGAAAGAAAGGTAGAAGAAACAAGAGAGAAAACAGTATCATCTATACAAGATATACTCGCACAAACTCCTCTAGGATTTTCATTTTCAGTAAAAGGAAAAGTAGCAGAAGATATGGTTTTTTCAGAACATAAAATCAAAGAGTGAGATACTCTCGTAATCGACTCAAAAGATAGTGAAAATGTTTCACTTAAAGTATTTGAAGGAGATATAGATTTTTCAAAAAAAGGAAAACTCAGAACTACCTATAGTGAAGTAACTATGTCAGTTGATGATTTTGCAAGACTTGTTGCAGTAGATGGAGTTACAAACTTTAGAAAAAAAGCACTTGCTCTTTTAGAAGAAACAAAATAATATGAGTGAAAAAGAACCTCCTATAAAGCTCTCTGCAGCAAATGATAATCCTTCATCTCTATGAAAGTTTATAAAAGAAAATAGGGTGGCTATCGGTGCTGTTTTGACTTCAGCTGCTTGTTGAGTATACCTCGAAGTACGCCATGGTATAAGCTCACATATCCTCTCTCTTCTCTGACAGTAAAACTTTTGTTTTTATACTAAAAAAGACTACAATAAAAAATTATTTGTAGTCTTTTTTATCTGCCGTAATGAATACACCTAGGGAGTCTTGAGAACGAAAAAAAGTAAAAAAAAGAATTGTTGCTAATCTCGCGATTGTAAACAAAAAAACAGGTCAGATACTCTTACATAAACGAGTAAAAGAAAAGTATGAAGGAGTGGATTATTGGGCGTTTTTTGGTGGGAGGTGTGACAAGTGAGAATCTCCGCTGGTTACAGTAAAAAGAGAAGTGTACGAAGAACTCGCTCTTATATTGAAAGACAAAGATCTCATATATCTGTGAAATACGACAAATACGAAAACTACAGAAAAGTGAAGTGAAGAGATAGAACGTCATATATTTATGAGTTTCACTGACAGTGATGCCGATGAGTTTACTCCCAGAGAAAAACACGGAGAAGATGCTACATTTTTTGAGTTTGAAGACGCTGCAAAACTTCGTTTTAGAAACGATATATCTTCAGAGATTATGGCTATACAACAAAGCATAGATACTATACTCCATCATTTTCAATTTTTGATAGAGAATGGACTATTTCATCCTCCTCTCGTATTTCCAGGAAGGTAGTTTTTTTGTACCATATTTTTTTGACTCCTAAAAAAAGAGGTTACTATATATGTATTATACGTAATCTTTTTTTATGAAAAAAATCGCTAGTCTCCTCATACTTTTTTTGATGGTTCCTTGTGCATATGCTGACCTTTTGATACTCCCTGTTATCAATGAATCACCTAAGGAAATGCATGAAACAGTAGAAAAAGGAAACTTTAGTATGAATATATCGTACCCAAAGTTTTGAGCCAACTCAGTAGACTATGTTATATCAAGATATATCAATTCTGTAAGAAACGATTACCTTGCCTCAGCTAAAGCGCTCTTTTCAGAAGAAGATATGGGAGACTATACTCCACACGCAAGTCTTGATATTTCCTACAGTATTGTAAATGACGCTGGAGATATATTGAGTATCGTGTTTAGTGGTTACACCTACCTTTGATGAGCGCATGGAAGCCCTTATACAAAAACATTTAACTTTAGAAAAAGTAGTGGAAATCTGATCCTAGTACAAGACACAAAAACCCTTGAGAGGGTAGCAAAAGTTGTTCGTCCAGCTCTCCAAAAATATCTGTATCCAATAGAGATGTCTGACGACTCATGGATAGCAGAAGGAACAGAACCAACTCTCGGGAACTACGAAAATTATTCATTTAAAACAGATGAAAATGGGAAAGTAGAGAGTGTGACGTTTTACTTTGGAGCGTACCAAGTTGCGGCATATGCAGCAGGAATGCCCTCAGTAACACTTTACAAAAACGGAAAAGTAGAAGTAAACGAGTAATATGGAAACCAGAGAAGTTGTTTGTATCGCCCTCGTAAATGAAAAACATGAGATTCTCATACAAAAAAGAGAACCTCAGTCAAGTAAGTGGTGAGAAAAGTGGAGCTTTTTTGGTGGAGGTATAGAGACTTGAGAAACCCCAATAGAGGCACTAAAACGAGAAGCTCAAGAGGAACTCTGACTGGAACTTATGGAAGAAGAGTGCACCTATGTAGGAACCACGTATCGATATAGTGGAAAAGTTGGTAAGTACTATGTCAGGCACATATACATGATAAAAACAGACAAAAAAGCAAGCGACTTCCATGATATGGAGGCACAAGGAGCATACTTCAAAACTCTCGATGAAGTCCTCACTCTCGAGCTGGTGACTCCTGTTGAAACAGAAGTATACCTTATAAAAGCCAACTTGTAGATATTTTCTATTTTTTTTGAACAACTATTACTCTCGATTTTGTTGCATCAAGTTTTGCAAGTATCAAGTATTGCTCTTCGCCCAAGAGTTCTTGTAGGAGTGAAACAACGGTAGTTGAGTCTATAGTTCCTCTTTTGAGTTTTTGTCTTTCTTCAAACTCTCATGGTGAAAAGTGTGTTCCAAACCATCCATTTGAAGAAGTTACTCGTGAAACAATTTCATGGGCAAACATCTCATGATAGTTTTTTGGAATGAGTGAACTAATAGCGTTTCATACACTCCTTCTTAGTCCGGAAAACAATCAAGTTTTTTGTATAGCTTCTCAAAAATATCAAACTCTTTCAGGACCTCTACTCATAGAATATATTGGAGATAATTGTTATATTTTAAATTATTTTTATATTTTGTCAAAGTATTATTTTTTTGTTTTCGTCACCTCTTATATTTATTGACTTTTTTTATTTTTCTTTTATAGTAACGTTTATACTAACTTTATACTGTGCCAAAAAATCTCCTCCTAGAGACTGCTAGTGAACGTGTTTTTTCCTGACCTCTCTCGCCTCAAGTACTCAAAACTTGGGCAGAAACAAATGCGCGAATAGAAGCGAAAGTTGTGGCTCGTACAATATATGAATCGTCAAAAAATACTTCATCTGACAAGTCTCCTGAGCAAGTCCTTTTTCCTGAAGATCTGACTTTTTGAGAGTGTGCAGAACTCATAGTGTCCCTTGAGCAACGTTTTTGACTCCAAAAAAGTCCTCATAGTACCGCACTTGTGTACAAAGTAAAAGCTCTTATAGCGCTCCTGTATAAAAACGGAAGTGTTTCACTTCAAGACATAGAAGAGCTCACTCAAACCTCTTCTCTCTCTTCTCAAAACCCTCCTCTTGTCATGAACCAAGAACTGCGAGAACTCCTCTTGAGTTGCCAAGCGTTTCATCAAGGCGCGCAGCACTTTGAACAGATGATACAAGAAAGAATACGATGAGTAATCCTTCTCTGCTTGCTTTCCACTTTTACTAGTCATGGAGCAAATATACTCCTAGAACAACTCACCACTTTTACCCAACAAGAGTACGATATCCTCTATGCGCAAATTATCTCTTGAGAAGTAGATGGAGAAATACTTGATGTTTATATATCTCCTAATTCTGCTACAAAAGAAGTCAAAATAAAAACTCAGAGATACCATCATTTTCCTTATCCAATTGATTTTTCTCAAAAAATACGACTGGAACTGTTTTTAGAAAAACTTGCAGAGGCACGTGAGAAAACAGATCCACAAGAAGCAGAAAACTTAGAGCGTACTATCGCTTCCATCGTGGTGTTTGAACATTTTCAATACCCTTGGCTAGCAACAGGAAGTCAGGCTCCAGCTGAGATATTAGCCAACAAAAAAATGTCTTGTTTGTGATGTAGTCTTGTTTGAAGTGCTCTCCTTGAAAAACTTTCAATCCGTCATACAGCGCTTATCTCAAGAAACCATATATTTTTAGTAGTCTTTATAGGAAATAGGAGCTATATTTTTGACCCAACCTCCTCTCAGACTCTTAAGGAAGCACCAATACTTACAACTGCACAAAAGAGTTATGATATAGTGATCGAAGATGAGATAGAAACGTTTTATATGCGAAATGCAAGTACAGAAATACCTGCTAATATATTTGTTAATCTTGCTTCACAGTCTCACAGAGATGGGATAAAAGAAGATGCTTTAGCATACCTGGATATGAGTCAACTTATAAATCCTCTTTCCCCTATCACCTACTATAACAAAGCTGGAGTACTTCTCTCCCTCAAGAGGCATACAGAAGCTCTCCCCTACTACTTTACCTATCTGTCGTATCATCCTCGTTGTCATATAAGCCTCAACAATATTGCACATATCTTCAACTTGCAGAAAGACTTTGAAAAGGCGCTTTCTTATGTATTACAGTCTCTTATGGTGCAGCCATATAGCTCAACTACTTGGGAAACACTCGGAGAAATACTTATAAGCTTTGGGAGGAGAGATAAAGCTCTTCTTTGTGAACTGATGAAAAACTTGATAGCAGGCGATACAAAACAACTGCCTGGTATAGAGATAGAGGTACAAGAACAAATAAAAAATCTTCTTGAAGAAGAAGACTTTTTTTCCATACTAGAACTCATACTTTGAAAACAAGCGATGGAGGTTGTAGCAGTAGAGATTGGTGAGTATGAAACAGAGCAGTAGTCCTTTTTAAAGATTATTTGCTACTTTTCCAGTTAAGAGCAATCACACTTCCTATTATCACTGCTGCAGCAGCAAGCTGAACATAAGAAAGAGTATGTTGGTTTACCACATAGTCAAATATGACCGTTGAAACTGGGAACATAAGTTCGCACAAAGTTGCAGTCATTGCATTTACTTTTTTTAGACCATAGTAGTAGAGAAATATCGCTCCTGACCCTGTAGTGAAAGCGATGATAAGAAATGTTATCCAGTTAGCCATAGTTACGTGTTCAAACGTAAATAAGTTTCCAGTAAACAGTACTACAAAAAACATAAGAAATGCCGTGATACCAAACCTGTAGTAGGTAACGGTTTGGAAAGAAAATTCTTTTACTGCAAGTTTCCCTAGTACGGTTGCACTTCCAAAAGAGAGTGCCGCAACAAGGGCAAATGCCATGGCTTTAAAGTAGTCAGAGTTCCCTTGAAAGTTTGGCATATTTACGCCAAATACTAAAAAGTAACTTGCTACGATTGCGAGTGTTGCCCAAAAAAGAAAATACTTTGTTGGTTTTTCTTTGAGGAAAAAGTATGCAAGAGTTATCGCGATAACTGGTTGGAGTTTTTGAAGAAGTGCTACTACAGAAAGTCCATCAAAGTGTACGAGAAATACGGCTTTTACGATAGAAAGAGTTCAGAGGATTCCTCAAAAAAATGCGATAGCAGCAAGAAGCCCTATCTGTTTTAAGTGAAACTCTTTTACCTTTTTTGCCTCTTCCCATAAAACGATGTTCATAAGAACAAATGGGATGAGATGGAGCATAAATACGACAAAGTTTAGGTCGAGGTTATAGAGTCTTGGAGTGAGGACTACTCCGTCAAGTCACCAAAGTGTTGCAGCAAAAGCAATACATAAAGCTCAAAGTATATGTGGGTTCATAGTTTTTTAATTATTGGTACAATATAAGGTCACAACTAGGAAATGCAAATCAATATATATGCATTTTAATGCAGTGGTCTTTTCTTTATAATCCCTCCTCTCACGTCAGTAATTGGATGAAAAGCAATAAAGGCATTTTCATCTATTTTTTGTATTTCTACCACCATCTTTTGTACTTCTAGACGAGTAACAATAGAGAAAAGAATCTTTCACTTATGATCATCTTCTCCATGAGAACCGTATCATCCTGCTCATTTATATACCGTTACTCCTCTTTCCAAGTTTTCTATAATCGCATTTTCAATCTCGGTAGCTTTTCTTGATACGATAATCACTCAAGTGTACTCTTCAATTCCCTGTATAACAAAGTCTACTGTTTTTGAGGCTGCTATATAGGTAAGCATAGAGTAGAGTGCCACCTCAACACTTATGAGAAACGTTGCAACAAGAAATAAACAAATGTTAAATAGACCAATAAAGTCTCAAACGGTAAGGATGGAGTTTCTACTCACAAACACGGCAAGTACCTCAGTACCATCGATAACACTTCCTCCTCTCACAGCAAGACCGATACCTGCTCAGAGAAAAAATCCTCAAAATACTGATACGAGGAGTTTATCACTTGTGAGCATAGGAACATCTATAAACTTGAGCGCTATTACTAAAAGTGTCACCGCCATAAAAGTTTTTATCGCAAAGCGTGGAGAGATTTGGTAGTATCCAAGGATGAAAAAAGGAATATTGATACAAAAAATCAAAAGTGAGATGTCAACTCACGTAACAAAGTTGAGCAAAAGTGATACTCCAGTAACTCCACCATCAAGAAATCCGTTTGGAAGCAAAAATCATTTTAGTCCAATAATGGCACTTCCTATCCCCATAAGGATAAGAAATATTCAACGTATTCTGCTTAAAATGATGAGTTTTTTGATTCTTTTTGCTTCTTGAGAAAACATTTTTCTCACTTTCTTCACTGTCATGTTTTATGCTTTTATGAAATAAGTTCAAAATCAACTCTACGAAGCTGAAGATCAACCCTCGCGACTTTTACTTTTACAGTATCTCAAAATTTAAAAATTTCTCAAGATTTAAAGTTTTTGAGTTGGAGTGCGTCTTCTAAAAATGTAAATCCGCCTCTATCAAGAGCCATAACATCAACAAATCACTCAACCGTATTTTCTAGTTCTACAAAAAATCACTTTGCGATCATCCCTGAGATAGTTCCGTCAAAGACTTTTCCTACTTGCGTCGACATATATTTTACCTTTGCAAGATCATCTACTTTACGCTCTATGTCTTCTGAGAGTTGTTCTCTGTCAGAACACTTTTTTGCGATGTTTGGAAGTATATGTTTGTAGTGCTCCACTCTCTTTGCCTGGAGGTTATCTGAGAGTTTTTCTTTGATGATACGATGTATTTGCAAGTCAGGATAACGGCGAATAGGTGAAGTAAAATGAGAGTAAAAATCAAGTCCAAGTCAAAAGTGTCCTTCATTTTTGGTACTATAAATTGCCTTTGTCAGACTACGAAGGATGATTTTTGAGAGAAAGTTATTTCCCTTTGCCATCTCTATGGCTCTCTCTATGGTAAAATGTACTGCACCTTTTCTTTCGTTGGTGTTCGTAACTACATAGTTTGAGATGATTTTTATAGCCTTTTCTACGTCATCTGGCTGAGGATCTGGGTGGATACGATATAAAAACGGATAGGTTGAAAACTTTCTTCCAACTGCCTCGTTTGCACTTACCATAAAGTGTTCTATGAGCTTATTTGCCTCAAGTTTCTCTCTTTTTCCGATACCAATAATATCTCCATTTTCCCCGATAAGTATCTTGCTTTCAAAAAAATCAAACTCTAGGTATCCGTTGGCTCTTCTATGGTTTTCTATCTTTCTTTTGAGTTCAAATCCCATCTGGAGAATATCTAAAAGTTGCGCATCCTTTTGCGCTTTTTGAAGCCCTTCAATAATCGCTTCTTTATTTTTTCCTCTTTTTTCAAATCATGACTCATCAATAGGTGCATCACTTGGCTGAAAGTTGTTGTTTTTGATGGTTTCAACTATCCTGTATGTGAGTCTATAGTTACTGTGTATCAAACTCTCATATACTTTACTTTCTTTTACTTCCCCATCTTGTCCTATAAGCATCTCACAAGTGAGCGTTGCTTTTTCCCCATCTGCGTTGAGACTACATACTCCGTTGGAAAGCTCTTCTGGCAACATAGGTATAACTCTGTCAGTAAGATAGATAGATGTTCCTCTCTCAAGCGCCTCTTTGTCGAGAGGTGAGTTTTCACGAACATAGTGTGTGACATCTGCTATATGCACATACAGTACATACATGTCTCATTTTTTTTCTAAGCTTATAGCATCATCTAGGTCTTTTGCATCTTCTCCGTCTATGGTAAATGTAAAGAGTTTTGTGAGGTCTTTACGTGAAGTCCCGACATGTTTTTTCTCTGCATTTTTTGCGTCGAGGATTACTTCTTCTGGAAAGTCGATTCTTGCTCCTCACTCGAGTGCGAGAGAAAATACATCTATTCCTTTATCTCCTTCATTTCCAAGAACTTTTACAACTTTTCCTTCTGGGTTTTTTCCAGACCAGTCAGTTATTTCTACTCCGACTATCTGCCCATTTTTCGCTTTGAGAAAGTTTTTTGGATGCACAAATATGTCTTGTTTTACACTCGGATTTGATGGTACAACAAAGGCAAATCCTTTAGGGTGTATCTGAAGCTCTCACACGATAGTACGTTGTGCTCTTTTTATAACAGAAACTATCTCTGCTTCTGCTTTTCAACGAAAGGTTTTGGTGGTAAAACTGACTTCATCTCCTTCCATAGCAGTAGCTTTATTTCTGCTATGTACATAGTATCCTTTTTTATCTCCATTTTCATCGACCACATCTACAAACCCAAAGTCTCATTTCCCCTGACTATAGGTCCCTACTAAAACATCTCCATCTACTGCTGGAGTTTTATTTCAGCGTTTTTGAAAACGTTCTTTTTTTTCTATCTTTGGAGTGTGGTATTTTTTCTTCATAATGCTTTATTGGGCGCATTATACCTAGTTTTATAAAAAACTGAAAAGATTACGCAGCTCTTTTTCTCCTGTGAAGTTTATAGAACATATCGAGTGTTTTATTTTCGATATTGGCTCTGAGTTTTTGGTCTAAATCTGGGTCCTGAGACTGCATAATTGCCTCTATGACTTGAGGTACTTCAAGAAATTCCGCGAGAATTTGTCTCTTCCATTCTTTGCTTTTTGTATTTTAACCACTGATAGTACTGATAAAGAAAAGTATCATCTTGGTATCCTTCAAGAGTTGATGCACACTTTCATTTTGAAAAAATACAGATACAAGGTTTCAAATAACACTTGCGTCTTCTTCGTCAATAATAGATCTAAAAATAATCTTTGCGGTAGTTTGAGATATAACAGCATTTTGAGCCTCTTTTAGAAGAGATTCTTTTCCTGCTGGCCACAATGGACTCCTAAATGATGACTGAAGCATACAATCTCTTTGCCCCTCTTCTTGTATACGGAGTAAAGAGTCTTGCATATCTTCAAACACTTCTAAAATCTTATCTTTATGCTGACCTCGTGGCAATGCTGCAATAGTTTTTCTTATATCTTGTGCCAATGTTCTTACATCCTCACATTTAAAATGTATATTATTGAGTTCTGCATTAGGAACTTGAGAGTTCACAACTCTTCTAAAAACCTCAATTTGTTCAGCGAGTACGGGAGAAATATCCGTTGAGTACGAAAGTTGTAAAAATGTTTCTATCTTCGATGAAAATTCTTGTATAGTTTTTCAAAAATTACTGTTGTCTGCCATGCTCTTTAAAAGAGCTCCTGAAAGTCGTCTTTTTTCTACGTTTCATCACGCTATATCCATCTCATTTTTTTATTAAAAAATATGAGCGTTATTATAGAAAAAATACCCCCCTGTCAATACTTTTTTTAAAAAATAAAAAATCCTAGCGGGAGCTAGGACCTTACAGTGTTCTTCTAGAGTCAAAAATGATACCACCCAACGACTTTCATTGGAGACTTATATGTGATAATATTTTCTCGAATTTCATCTCCATTTTTTGCTTCTCCAGCTCACGTTTTTCCGTTTTGCTCAAGTATCGCAAGGCGAGTTTTTGTCCCAGCAAGAGCTATCGCTACATGGCCATAGGGCATTTTTGAAGTTTTATCAAAGAAAATAACATCTCAGAGTTGAGGAATCCTCCCCTCTGTATACTCTACTTTTTTCCATTTTTTATCAAACGGACTCCCCGTTTCCCAACCTGCTATAGCACTTCCGGAAAAACTCCCGAGAGTAGTTGAGTGAAACTCTTTTACAAAGTCTTTTACGAGATCTACACACTGTTTTCCATATACTCCATCATAGTCTACTCCTTTCCCAAGTTTTGCTTTTCTATAGGCCTTATATTTTGCTACATAACTCATAGATGAAAAAGTGAAGAAATATTACCTCCAATTATCCATAATTTCTAGAGAATTCAAGATTTTTGGATTATCAAATGAAGTTTCAAACCAATTTTTCAGTATTTTTTCCAGCTCTTCGTCGCTCGTATCCCAGCCTGCGAGACACAGTACATTTGCATCGTCTTTTTCCCTTGCCCATTTTGCATCTATCTCTTTTCTACACAAAGTTGCTCTGACTCACTTACGTTTATTTGCTCCTATGACCACTCATGCTCCAGTACCACAGATAAGTACTCAAAAGGGTTTTTCTGCAACTACTTTTTCGCAAACAGGCAGGATAAAGTCTGGTAAGTCTATCTTTTCATCAGAGGTTTTTGAGCCGATGAGAACAGGAGTGTATGAAGTATGCTTGTCTACATACTTTTCTATTTTTTGTGCAAGTTCTACTCAGTAGTGATCCGTTCAGATGTAGAGATTCATATAAGGATGGGTTATATATATTCTATTATAAGGAAGCACAAAAAAAATACTAGAAAACCTAGTATTTTGTATTGTATTTTGGTGCCCAGAGAGGGACTCGAACCCTCAAGGCCGTGAAGCCGGGAGATTTTGAGTCTCCTGCGTATACCAATTCCACCATCCGGGCATATATTTTAATTGTCTCCCTATCTTCCCTTGTCTTCCTCCCGCAGATGTTTGCGTATATCCCTCTCGCTTTGCTCGGGGACTTCGCCAATTCCACCATCCGGGCATAT
>CAYTMN010000003.1:0-21984 GCA_964438925.1 uncultured Candidatus Peribacteria bacterium | reverse complement strand
GTATATCCCTCTCGCTTTGCTCGGGGACTTCGCCAATTCCACCATCCGGGCATATATTTTAATTGTCTCCCTATCTTCCCTTGTCTTCCTCCCGCAGATGTTTGCGTATATCCCTCTCGCTTTGCTCGGGGACTTCGCCAATTCCACCATCCGGGCATATGAGCGCACGAGCGATTATAAGAAAAAACGTAAAAAGACAAATTTTTCTCTGTATGACACTTCTATTTTTTCTGATTTTCCGTTTTTTATTTTGCAAAAGTATATAATGTGTATATACTCGTAAAAACTAATCATCTACTATGTTTATATGTAATAACTGTGGTGCAGAATCCCTCAAATGGCAATGACAATGTAGCTCATGTAAGGAGTGGAGTACTCTTGTAGAGTTTAAGGAAACCAAAGAAAAAAAGTGAAGCATCTCTGGAAGTAAAAAACAGTTTGCAACACTTGCAACTGAGCACAAAGAAGAAGTGCGTATCACTACCCTCTCTAAAGAACTGAACAATGTTTTAGGTTGATGAATCGCTGTAGGGTCACTGGTACTCCTCTCTTGAGAACCTGGAATTGGAAAGTCTACCTTGTCACTACAAATATCTGGTTGGCTCAGTGAGAAAAAAGTACTGTATGTGAGTGGTGAAGAAACGGTTGGACAAATATCTGGAAGAGCGAAAAGACTGTGAGTAAACGCAGCAAATATTTCTCTTTTGTGCGAATCAAACTTTGAAGATATATTTGAAAGCTTAAAAAGCCAAAAGTTTGATCTGGTTATCATAGATTCCATCAGTGTTATGTCATCAGGAAATGCGTCAGGAACTCCTTGAAGTATTAACCAGATAAAATATATAGCTGAGACACTTCAACAGTATGGAAAACAAACTGGAACAAGTTTTATCATCATTGGGCATATCACCAAAGATGGTGCAGTAGCGTGACCTAAGAGTCTAGAACATCTCGTAGATGTAGTTCTGTTTTTTGAGGGAGAAAGATATGACGATATCCGTCTTTTGAGAAGTCTGAAAAACAGGTTTGGTTCAACCGGAGATATAGGAATATTTAAAATGACGGAAAATGGACTTTTAGATCTTGAAAATCCTTGACTTGAACTCATAAGTGATAAAAATCTCAGTGAAAGTATTGGGTCAAGTCTCTCTATTACTGTTGAGGGAAATAGACCACTTTTAGTAGAGTGTGAAGCCCTCACAACATATACAAAGTTTGGTTATCCTAAAAGAAGTACGAGAGGAATCAATGCTTCTAAACTCGATATGATTATTGCAGTTTTGAGTAAATACTCAAAAATAAAACTGGAAAGCTATGATGTATATGCCAATATCGCGAGAGGTCTCAAGCTTGATGACCCTGCCATAGATGCTGCGATTGCTGCATCTATTATCTCGAGTAAGAGCGAAAAGAAACTCGCAAAAGACACTATCTATCTTTGAGAAATATCCCTCACTGGAAATATAAAAACGGTTGTTCACCTCGAGAAACGTATAAAAGAAGCAGAAAAACTTGGGTTTCAAAAAGTAGTTATCCCAAATGTAGATGTTGGAGGTAAATGGAAAATACAGGTCCTCAAAGCCAAAAACATTGAAGATCTTGTAAAAATACTCTCTTAGGTTAATACAAAAACAAAGTTTTTTTCTGTCAATCAATTTTTATAAAGTTTGAAGTTCATAAAAAAATTTTTAAACTCTGTTTAAAGTTATTTCGTATAATGACTCCACTTTAATACTCAAAACAAAATATGAATACAAAAATACTTTCGTGAATTATCGTTTTTCTTTCTCTGCTCGGATGAATCGTTGGAAGCTTTATTGGTCAAAAGATATACTCAACTAACGGTGCTGTACCAAAGAATACCAATGTAGTAAAGACAGAAAAGAGTATACAAATTACTGACTTACAAAATACTATTACGGGGCTTGTGAAAAACGTTTCCCCAAGTGTTGTAAGCATCATCATCAAAAAAGACCTCACTCTCTATAGAAGTGATGTATTTTGATTTTTCCAAGAACCTGTAGGAACAGTGAGACAAAAAGTAGGTGGAGGAACTGGGTTTTTTATCACCAAAGATGGAAAAATCATCACCAATAAACATGTAGTAATTGATGAAACTGCTGAGTATGTTGTCATAACCAATGATGGGAAAGAGTATGAAGCTCAAGTACTTGCTAGAGACCCTATAACTGACTTAGCGGTAGTACAGGTACAAAGTAAAAAAGAGTTTACTCCTCTTGAGTTTATTTCTAAAAATGATGATATCAATATTTGAGAGTTTGCTATCGCCATAGGAAATGCTTTGGCTGAGTTTCAAAACTCTGTTTCTTTTTGAGTCGTAAGCGGGAAAAACAGAAGTATCGCTGACCAAAATGTACATCTCTCTGGACTTTTGCAAACAGATGCTGCTATAAACCCTGGAAACTCTGGTGGTCCACTTTTAAATCTCGATACAAAAGTTATAGGTATCAACACTGCTATCGTTAACGGAAGTGAGGGGCTTTGATTTGCTCTTGCCCTCAACAAAGAAAAAGTGGACTTTATGCTTTCAAGTATCAAAAAATATGGAGAGATAAAAAAACCTTTTATCTGAATCTGAACTATAGCTTTATCACCAAGAGTGAGTCAACAGCTATGAGTCAAACAGGAAAGTGGAGCTCTTATCTCTGAAGATGGTGGTGGAATCGTTACAGGAAGTCAAGCAGAAA
Source organism: uncultured Candidatus Peribacteria bacterium (assembly GCA_964438925.1). Lineage (GTDB taxonomy): Bacteria > Patescibacteriota > Gracilibacteria > BD1-5 > UBA6164 > CAYTMN01. The sequence goes on along the minus strand of CAYTMN010000003.1, from coordinate 19,276 downwards.
AAGCAGGTCTCCAAGTATGAGATGTGATTACGCAGATAGATGGTGAGAAAATAGATATTAGAAATGATCTCCCTTCTATGATTCAAAACAAGATTCCTGGCGATACCATTCGCCTTGAAGTGATAGATACAAAAGGAAATACAAAAAATGTTGATATAGTACTGGGAGAAAAATAAGATTGTCTTCTTACCTCCCATCACTTCACTTTCATAGCAATACAAATAATAGTTTTTAAACGAAAAGATTTTCTAAAACATCTTTTTTGATTATTGTAACACCACAAAAAAAGCTATGTGGATACTTCGTTTTCATAAAATCGAGCCAAGAGACTACAACTTTGTCCAAAGAGAACTGGAAAAGTGCTCGTTTGTGACGAGAAAAATATCTCCTATTATCTTTGCAAAAGCGCTTGTAATGCACAAACTTCAAAATAAGTCTTGGAGGAAAGTAGCGGAGGAACTCCAAACGAGTCATATATACCTCTTTACCTTCTACCAAAAATATGGTCTTACTCAGGAAGTTGTAAATATTTTTCACAAGTTTGTGGAGAGAAGAATAGTGCTTTGGATAGACGAAACAGGGCGCATTACAGAAGAGTATCTAAATAACAACGAAGAGGTTTTAATTTTGACAAAGGGGAAGTTAAAAACTATCATCGGGGGGTAATTTTTACTCGATAATTTTTTTGTATGAAACATCCTGATGTTGAAAGAGTTTTATGAGAAAATACTGAAATAGTAAGCGTCTCTTGAAAACAGATACTAGTTGATGGTCATGTAAGAGCGGCGTATGATTCGATGTCTCTTTGAGATGACCAAATGCTTGCTGTTGAATTTTTATGTAAAGCAAAAACGTTTCAAGCTGTAACTCGTACTTCACTTGCTACATGGACAGAAAATCCAAACTCACTCAGTGATGATCTCAAAGGTCCTCTAGAAATTCTTCTCAAAAGCAATGCTACTAGGGTTCGCGAACTTATAGGAGATGCTCATAGGAAGACAAAGGTAGAAAACACTTGATGGAATGTTCCTGGGGATATTCGAGACGTACCTCACGGAGATGAACTTCTAAAAGCATTTGTCTTTTGACCTACTAGAGCTTCAGAAGAAACACAAAGAGTACAGAAATTTTTACAAGAACATGCTCACGTTGTCATGGACCTTATAGGAGATGAGGCTTCTGTGCAAGAAGCTGCGCAACAAGCAGCGTAATGTATTTTATCTTTTAAGTTTGAAAAACTATGTGTGGAATATTTGCGTATAACGGAAAGCATAATGCTATTGAACATTTGGTAAAGGGGCTCAGAAATCTGGAATATAGAGGATATGATAGTGCAGGACTTATAGGAATCTCTCATGACGGGAAAGTGCTGTTTGAAAAAGCAGTAGGAAAAGTTGCCAATCTTGCAACAAAAGTAGAAAAAAACCACTCAGATGATACTACTTTATACGCTACAGGAATCGCTCATACCCGTTGGGCAACGCATGGTGGAGTCACAGAGGAAAACTGTCACCCTCATACTTCTGCACAAAAGAGGTTCTATGTAGTACATAACGGTATCATAGAAAACTATATAGAGATAAAAAAACAACTCGAAGCGAAAGGAGTTACTTTCTACTCTCAAACCGATACAGAAGTTATCGCAAATCTGGTAGAACAAGAGTATGAAACAGACCTCAAAACAACAATAGAAAAGGTTGCAAAAAAGATGATAGGAGCTTATGCTATAGCTGTTATTGATACTCATAATCCTGACCAAATAGTTGGGTTCAAGCTTTGAAGCCCACTTATTGTTGGAGAGGACAAAGAATGAATTTTTATATCAAGTGATATCAATGCTCTTTCAAGTGTAGCACAGAGCTATGTTATTCTCGAAGACTATGAAATGGTGGTAATTGAAAATGGAAAATACCAAGTATTTTCTTCTGGGAAAGAAGTATCAAAAACAAGTGAACAAATATCTTGAGAAAAAGAAAACTCAGATATTTGAAGTTTCTCTTGTTTTACAGAAAAAGAGATATTTGATATTCCTCAAGTTTTGGAAAATGTGTTCAATGGAAGAGTAAAGTTTGATGAAAAAGTTATCAGTAACGAAACGCTCAGTGAACTCAATGAACAAGATATAGAAAGAATCGAGATGATAGCTTCAGGATCAAGTTATTTTGCTGGGTATACTGGAGCATATTACTTCAAGGAGTTAGCAGGTATCCCTGCTACTGTCACCATAAGTAGTGAGTTTTTATACGATACGTTTGTTCCAGACCATAAGACCCTCTATATCTTCCTCTCTCAATCTGGAGAAACAGCTGATGTACGAGAATCACTGAGAATCGTAAAAGAAAAAGGATGTATGACTTTTGGTATCGTAAACGTCGTAGGAAGTACTATTGCTCGTATGTCTGATATGGGACTTTTTTCTCACGCTGGTATGGAAGTATGAGTTGCTTCGACAAAAAACGTAGTAGCTCAACTTGGAGTTTTGCTTATTATGGCGCTTTCTCTAGGATCTAAAAGAAACCTCCAACACCAAGTGCTCAGATCTACTATAGACGACCTTTCTGGACTTAAAGATAAAGTACTCCATGTGTTGATGAACAGCAACCAAATAAAAGAAATGGCAAAAAAGTATTCTGGATATAAAGATATTTTCTTCTTGTGAAGAAATCTCCTCTACCCTATTGCTGGAGAATGTAGTCTCAAATGTAAAGAACTCTCATATGTACATACCGAAAGTTATAGTACTTGAGAACTCAAACACGGACCTCTTGCGCTCGTATGACCTGAATTCCCTACTGTTTTTCTCAACACAAAAAGTAAATTTCACCATAAAAACGCTTCAAACCTCCAAGAGGTAAAAGCAAGAAATGGAAAGACACTCTGAATCATAACACACGGAGATCCTGATGCACATCTGTTTGATGATGTAATAGAACTTCCTGAAACTTCTGAGATACTTGCTCCATTTGTTATCCTCCCTGCGATGTACCTGTTTGCACTCTATATCGCACAATCACTTTGAAGAGAGATAGATAAACCAAGAAATCTCGCAAAAAGTGTAACCGTAGAATAATCACTTTATCTGTAAATACTTTGGTATGCATACATCGACACTCCCAGATCTTGAGCGAGGGTATGAGTCACCGACTCAAATAGCTTTGCAAGGAGATGTATTTTCATTTTCCTCTGAAAGTCAGTGTTTTGCTTGAAGAAGTTGAGATATACTTTGTCTGCATGGATTTTTCATACAAAAAGTAGAAAAGTCATTTTCCATAGGTGGGAGAGTATATCACAAAGTTCAGTTTGCTCGCTGAAGTTCAAACCATACCCTAGAAGAGGTAGACTATCAACTCAAAGAGTGACAATCCTATGTGATAGATGAACAAGGAGGTTTCGTGAGTATCCCTGGAAGATACAATACGCAAAAAATAACAGATATAGTAGGAAGAATTCCTCTTTTTTGAGGTGAATATTATTTATGTAGTACTCATACAGGACAAACATATATCGTCGATAGTTCTCTTCAAATACAAAAAGATAGCCTGCGAAGAGACGTACGCAATGTCTTTAAGATGGTAAGAGTTGAGGGTATGGAACTCATTTTTTGTGAAGTCTGGGAATATGGGGAATGAATCACCCATACGATACTCAAACGTGGTTTTTCTCCTGTGAGAACCACCGATGGAAAAGAAGTTGTACGAGTAAAAAAGTTTGAACTTGAGGGAGAAAAAATCATTTTAGAATGTGAAAATGAAGATGGGAAAATATGACTCGTAAAGCTCTAAAAAAATAATTTCCAAAAAAATAAAAAACTCTATAATCTTTATGTAAATATATACATATGGCAAAAATACTTTGAATTGGAGGAATATTTTTTACCTCACAAGAACCACAAAAACTCAAAGACTGGTACAGAGATATACTAGGAATAGAATCAAACGAATTTGCGAGTATTTTTGAGTGGAAAAACCAAAAAGATGTAGTCTGAGGGATGACTCTCTGGGCTCCATTTCCTCAAGGATCAGACTACTTCACACCAAGTGAGAAGTGATTTATGATAAACTTTGTGGTAGACGATATAGCATCACTTAAAGAAACTCTTACAAGTAAATGAATCCCTTTGCTTTCTGAGATGGATGAGCCACAATGAAAATTTATTCATATCCTTGATATAGAATGAAATAAAGTTGAACTCTGGGAACCAGCAAAATAAAAAATACTTTTTACTATTTTTCTTTTGACTCACAGGAAATTTGAATATGATGTTAAAAATAACGTATTCAAGCCAAAAAAATATATCCTAACTGCAGAAAATTAGATTTTTCTTTTTTTATGACATTTGACGACATCATTAAAAACAAACCCCTTCATCTTCAAAACATAGCTACAAGCTTGAGACAGATTATTCGTTCTATAGACGCCCATCTTGAAGAACACGTATATGGTACTGACAAGGTAAAGATACTTTTGTTTCATCTTTGAGATAAAAACAATGTCTTGTATGGACTTCAAGCTTCAGACAAATATTGTACGCTATACTTCCATCATCTCGAAGAAGATGATACCACTGGACTAAAATTGGAACCAAGTGGAAAAAACACAAAGAGTCTCAAGATATTTACTCAAACAGATGTGAAGTTGGATAAACTTATTCCACTCATGAAAAAGATACATACTCTCGCCCAGATGAAAGCACATGAAGGAGAGAGACAAGAACTCAGCCCATCTCCAAAAAAACTTTCAAATGCTGTCAAAAAGATAACTATTGAAAATCCAAAGTCTATCATGAGAAAGAAAAAAACTCCAGTTTAGTGGAGTTTTTTATTTTTTAGATTGCATAAATAGGGTATTTTTAGTTAATTTAGGCTATTATTTTTTAGATTGCGTATAGTAGAACAGCAACGATGATTCATAGAGTACTTCCAGCAAATGCTTCTGAGGGTAAGTGACCTAGTGATTCTTTAAATTTTTTATGTCATAAGGCAGCATTTATAGCTTTTGCATGAAGTCCTGCTTCAAATCTAACGTTCATCGCATCATATATAATGATAACGGTGAATGAGAGAGCAATAGCAAAAAGGTCAGACTGAACTCAAGCTTTGAGGGCAACTGCTGATGCTAGAGCAACAACCACTGCTGCATGAACTGAAGGCATTCCTCCACTTCCAAGAGCTCTTTTAACATTTATCTTCCCTGTCTTTACCCACTCACTCACTCACTTTAAAAAAACCGCAACAGCAAATGATACGGTTGGAACGAGTATTAAGTTATCGTAAAAAATATTGTACTGCTCCATTGTGTAAATGGTTAGATACTATTTTAAATCAAGAATCTTATATTCTGCAGAACCAGCTGGAGCTTTCACTTTCACTGTATCTCATTTCTTTTTTCCTAGAAGCGCTTTTCCTATAAGAGATTCGTTAGAAATTCTTGGCATATCAGCAAGGATACTTGACTCAGTAGAACCTACTATCTTGTATGATTGTTTTTCATCTTCTTCTATGTTGAGAAGTGTAACTGTAGTACCCATCATAACTTTATCTTCTTTTTTTGTTTTGTCTTCCTTGATGATTTGAACATTTTTAAGTTGTTCTTCAAGGTCTACGATTCTCATCTCTACTTGTGCTTGTTCACTTCTTGCCTCTTCGTATTCAGCATTTTCTGAAAGATCTCAGAAACTGATAGCTTCCTTGAGTTTTTCAGCGATTTCTACTCTTCTAATATTTTTAAGGTAATCAAGCTCATCAACAAGCTTTTGGTATCCGTCTTGCGTTAAAAATATTGTATTTTCACTCATAATAAAATGTTTAAGGAAATATTATTTTTTTAGTAACTTAAGCGATTTCTTTACGTCATTATAGTAATCTTTTTTTATTTTCAATCAAAAAACTTCTTTTTTGTACAAAACTACGAGCCTCACGTACTCATACTCCAAGTAGTTATCTGGATACTCGGTAGTCATATCAAACAAACTTGCATGATTTTCTACCTTTTCTACCTTCCCTTCTCAAATAAGTTCAAGTATTTTCTTCCCTTCTGTACTCAGTTCTAGTTGCTCTTCATTTTGAGGGTTTTTCTTTACGAGGTCTGCCCCAGTAAAGCTTTTGTAGTCTTCTTTTGCCACATCATCGAGTTGCGTTGGATTTTGCGAAGTTGCTCATGTAGCTGCGGTATTTCCTACATCTATCTCTCAAAGAGTATAGTCATCATTTATCTGTGCATCTTCTATCACTTGAGCATCCTCTTTGTACTTAAACTTTTTCAGCAAAAACCTATAATCTTCGTTGTATTGATACAATCCTATGTTTCAAACAAATAGGACAAGAAAGAGCGAAAGAATATATAGGATTTTTCTTTGAAACATTTTTCTAAAAAAATTAAAAAACTATTTCACTTTAATTTGCGAAAAATCAAGTTCAATGGGAGTATCTCTTCAAAGAAGATTAATATTGAGCTTAAGTGTTCCCTTTTTCTCGTTAATATCAGTTACCATTCATTCATTTCCTTCAAAAGGTCACTTTGTTATTAGAGCATGGTCTCCTACTTTATATTTTGTAGAAAACGTTTCTGCATTTTCTTCGACTTTCCCTTTTAGTTGCGAAAGTTCAGACTCAGAAACCGGAACTGGTACGTTACCAGCTCATAAAAATCAAGTTACGTTTGGAGTATTTCTCACGATATACCAGCTTTCGTTGGTAACTACCATTTGTACGAGAATATACCCTGGAAGAATATTTTTCTTTCTCTTTACTTTCACTCCTCCTGCACGAACTGATACTACATCATGGGTTGGTACAAAAACATCAAGAATATACTCTTCAAGTCAAAAACTTTCTCTTCTTTGAAAAAGTGATTGTCTTACGTTTTCTTCAGTTCATGATATCACTTGTATCACATACCATTCTCCTTTTTTTGTTTCCATTGCTAAGAAAAGTTAAGTGTTATTAGTTTTTTACAAGATCCTTTAGGAAAAATAAAGCTGCAGAAAAAATATTGCTAAAAATAAACAAATACACTCCAAATACCACAAGTACTCCTACTACGATCAAGAAATATTTCTTTGTTTCCTCTCTTGTAGGCCATACAACGTGTTTGAGTTCTCTATACGAGTCTTTCACAAATTGAATCATAAATCATATTATAAACTAAAAAAGTGTCACGCTATAATTTTCGCAACACCTTGTCAAGAAGAATTGTATAAAAAATTCCCAAAGAGTCAAACTTTTCTTGACCCAATCAAAAAGATTTGGTACAATGGATACATAACTTGAACTATGGAACTATACATTATTGGTACTATCGTCTGTCTTTTGGTCATTTTTAACCTTTTTGTGTACGCACTTGAGGGGAAAATTGGCAAGTTGGAAAGGCGTATAAAGACGAAGTTTATCTCAAGAACCAACCTTGTTCCTGCGATTTTTGAAGTATCTCGTGAACATGTCCTCAAACATAGTGATATCTTTAAAGAAATCCTCCATCTAAGAAAAGTTGAATTTTCAGAAAATGAAAATGATAAAGAACTGTATGAAATGATACAAACCGAGTGACGTATACATCACGAACTTAACTTTATTTTCAAAGTATGTAACTCACACCCTAAACTCTTAAAAGAAGGAAAGTTTATCTACCTCAGAGAACTTATAGTCGATAAAAGTTTAGATCTTTGAAAGGACATAGATATCTATAGAAAAATCGTGAAGAGGTATAATACCCTTATTTCTACCAATAAAGTCTTTCTCATAGGTTTATTTATGCCTATGCTACGAAAATCTGAGATATAAAAAACTCCGCTTAAGCGGAGTTTTTTTTAATGTTTTATTTGATATCTTTTTGTATAGATAAACACAAGGGCTCAAACCATAAGTGATATCACTAAGAGAATGATATGTTCTGGTCCTGTTTGAGGAAGCTTTTTACTATCTTGTGCTACGCTTGAAGTAACCGTCTTTTTGATCTCTTCAAGTTGAATGTTTTGCCCTTTCATTCAAGAGTTTTGAGCACCTGTTGCTGTCATATTATTTTGTGCTTCTGCTTCAACATCTCAAGAGTTTAACTCTGGAATGGTATCTGTATTTACTGCAACATTTTGACTTTCAATATTTTCAACTGCAAAGTTTGCTGGAGTAACAAAACTAATAATTCCGTCAATTCCAGATTCTATTGTTTTTCCATTTTTATCTTGGATAGCTATCACTGTTACCACATACTTTGTATTTTCACCTAAAGGAGAAGCCATATCTATGATAATACTTCTAAAATCTGTTGGATCTATAGTTGATTTGTTCCATTCTTTTTCTATTCAACCATTTGTTTGGTCCACTACTTTAAAATCTTTTGTAACTTCAGGACGTGTATCTAGTCCTACGTTAAAGATAAGCTTGAAACTTGTAGATGATATTATCTTTACTTGCTTCACTGCGAGCTTTGGAGAGGTTCCAGCTGCTTGAGTCTTAAAAACCGCTTCTGGTGAGTATGCTGACTCTTCCCCATTTTCATCAACTGCTACTATTGCTACATAGTAGTTTGTTTCTGGTGTCAGTCATGTGATAGTTCCTCCTGTTCCACTAATAAAGTCTGCAACGAGTGACTCATATGTTTTTCACTCACTTGGCGTCTTTGAATAATAGATGTAATACCCGAGTGCCCCTGGTTGTTTTTCCCAGTAAACACTTAAAGAGTCATCATATGCTTGCTCTAGTTTTGGAGCCTCCTTTACAGTGATAGAAGACGCTGAAAAAACTGGTGATATTGTAAGAGTTGCAAGAAGAAATAGGAAAAAGCTAACGATTTTTTTCATTGTTTCTACTTTAAAAAAATAAAACTTTGTACTCCGTTTATTTTTGGTTAAAATGCGAAGAAAAGATGATATTTTTATTTTAAAAGATAATATTTTTTTTACAAATTTTTTTATGAAAAAGAATTTCGCTTGATACACAATTATTGAAATGATGGTAGCTGTTGCAATAATCGTAGTTCTCTCTTTATCACTGGCAAAATTTGATATCGTTTCCATTCTCAGTCTTCAGAAAAAAAGTATCTTTACCAACAGAATCATTTGAGCTATTGAAGTTACTAGAAATAGTTTTATGAGTGGAAAGTTGGTTATGACAAGCCAAACTCCTTGATACTCATGGAAACTCGATCTCCCAGTAAACACCAGTAGTTCTAACATATATGTTCGCTACAAAGTCTCTGCTGCTTCTGCGTGGGTTATAGATACAAGACAAACTCTCAAAGTAGAACAATTTGAAAAAATCGACTCTATCATTTGTAAGAAAATTGATGGAACTACATCAACTGTAAACACAACAGGAACATATCTTTGAATCGTATTTGAACCTGGAAAAATATGGTTTGAATGATGTCCTGATGCGAACTTTCGTAGTATCGAGATAACTACAAGTTTTAAATGACAGACGAAAAAAATATTTTTTAATGGGATGAGTGGGGTTGTTGAAAATGTTCAATAATCTGTTTTCTATTTAACAAAACTAGTCCTGATACATATATCCCTGTCGTGACAACTCAAAAACATACAACTTCCACAAAGTTTCAAAACGCAAAGTACTCAACTAACGATTTTCATATACTATATGCAATTGCAGCGAAAATAAGAGTTGATACTATATATATGTAGTTCACTTTTAGAGTTACAAGAGACCTAGTAGAAAAGTATCAGAGTACAAAGAGGACTATCTGTGAAAACACTGTTACCAATGCAGATCCCATAAATGAGTACTTAGGAATCAGGAGTATATTTCCTAAAATATTTATCAAAGTAACAATAAGATTTATTTTGAGTATTTTTGATTCATGATTTGTTGCTATCAAAATATAGTTGAAAATAGAGGAGAGGAAAAAGAAAAAAGCTACTAAAAGAACTATCAAAAACACATCAGAGGAAGAATACATGTGGGGCGCATCTATATACTGTTTATTCGCAATTATCTCTATGATTTGGGACTTAAATAGATCTCATAGAAGTACCACCAGAACTCCGAGAGAAAAAAGCATCTTAAAAGAAAAGTTTACTAGTTTTTGCACTTTTTGAGAGTCTTGTTGTATAAATCACTGCGTGAGTGATGGCAAAATAGAACTCAGATAAAATCATCCTACAATCATAATCACTTCAACTATTTTCATAGGAAGACTGTAGAGCGCTACTGAGATATCTGCCACTTGTTGGGGCTCCATAAGAGACAGGATAATAATATCTACCTTAAAATATACTACGCTCAAAAAGAGTGCTAGACCATATGGTAAAGTTATTTTGATGATATGTTTTATATACTCATAATCCCATAAAAAACGTATCTTTGTAATACTTGAAGCGTACCGATAGTTTAGGAATGTATGGGTACATATACCTGCAAGTCCTGCAAACATAATCCAGAGAAATGGAGTCTCATATGAAACTCCTGCAGTTTGAGGAAAGAAGTACAAGATAGTAGCAACGATACAGGCAAGGTTAAGAAGTTTACCAATAATAGTAGAAACTAGATTAAACTCTATTTTCATTTTAGCTTGCATAAGAGCTAAAAGTGAAGAGTTTATGAGGGATATAACGGTAAATACTCCTATTATGGCGATAGCCTTGAGGGCAAGAGATGAGTTATATCAAGGCAAGAAATACCCAATACTTAGAGCAATAAAAATGATAGAGATTCATAGAAGTATTCTAATAGTCAAAATATTTCCAACAATCTTTGACTCCTGTCCTTTGTGGTGAGTAATCTCTCGTATAGCTATAGTATACAGTCATAGGTCAGCCAAAAACGCAAATATCCCTAGATAGTTATACATCTTATTATAGAGTCAAAAAAGAGGTATAGGGAGATAGTTTGTTAGTAAAGACAGTAACACTATAGATATAAGTGCTGTTCCGATCTTTGATCAGATTTGAGAAGCAGTATTGAGAAGTATCTTTTTGTACAAAATATCAGATTAAAAATATAAATACCTAAAAGGCAATCGGTCACGTTCACTTCAAATTGAAAATTGAGTACAAAAACTATAATTAGAAAAGTCTAAAATTCAAAAGAACTATTGTATGGAGAGGAAAAAAAGTCTAGTGCTCGTTATGGTTTCAACTCTTTTTATATGAGGTTTTTTTGCTGCCTCTCTCATACAAAAGAAGTATGCAGAGCCTCAAAACTCAAGCTCAACTTGAGTTTCTCTTTGAGATAAACTCAAGGAAAAATTTGTTTGAGAGATGAAGAAAGAAGAAGAAAAACCAAAAACAAAGATTGAGCAGTTACGTAAAAAATATGCCCTGAGATGACTCATATTGGAAGCAAACTCGTATTATTCAAACGAACAGTTTGCTCTTGCACTCAAAAGATACTTGGAGGTATATGATCAAGTAGGAGATAAAGTAACTGCCGAAAGAGTTGCTGATACATACTTTAAGATGCAGAAGTTTTGACTTGCTCACAAGTACTATGTGCTTGTTTGAGATGCTCAATCTAAAGAAAAAGCATTTATATCACTTATGTACAGCACACCTCTTTCTCAAACAGGAAGCATAGACCCGCTCATAGAAGAGATGAAACTCGTTTGACTCTCCGAGGAAAAGATGTTTTTTTACAAAACAGCGCTTGAGTGCGTCAAAGACTTTCATACCTGCAAAAAGAACTTTTCTGACTACATTTCTATAAATGCAGAAAAACTTACAACCGATGAAATGAAAACGATTCAGACTACTTTAGAAAACTATGCCAACTTTAAACTCGACGACGTACAGTATAAAGACGCTCTCGTGACCTGAGCATTTTACGAGCTCTCTTTATACCCTATAGTAGTAGAGTTATGAAATGCTACTCTTGCAAAAACTCCAACCTATAAACCAGTGCTTTTGATGGTATGACAAAGCTACTATGAACTGTGAAACTTTGAAAAAGCAAAATCTATACTTTGAAAATATAAAGAGATAGAACCAAATGATAAAAATGTTACCTATCTTCTTTGAGTAATAAATCTCAAACTTCACGAATATATTCTCAGTAATATCTTACTCAATAAGGCTCTAGAGCTTTGATATACTCCAAGTATCAATGTGCATCGTAGACTCGCGTTTAACTATGAAATACTCTCTCAAGATGAAAGAATGCTTGGAGAACTTAAAACTATCATAGAAAAAGAAAAAGATTTTGAAAAAGAAGATTCCTACCTAGCAATTTATTACCACATAATTGATAATAAAATCCCTACAGCACTTGAACTTGTAAAATTTGCTTTGCAGAAGTTCCCAGATGACGCTAATATCTATGGATATATGGGATGGATATATAGAGATATGAAAGACTTTGAAAAAGCGAAACAGTCTCTAGAAAAAGGGTTTACTCTCGACAAAAACAATCCTCTTATACACCTCAATATGTGATATATCTTCCTCGAGATGTGAGATGCAGAAAATGCAAAAATATATTTTCAAAAAACCGTCGAACTTGATACAAATGGAGACTTTTGAAAACAAGCTCAGGAACAACTTGTAGTCTTATAACTCTCAAAAAATATTGACTGTAGTGTAGAAACTCATATGTTTCTCATATATGTATCTTTTCGTATAGTCTATGAATATTGATTTTAAAACTCTCAAAGATGAACTTTCAAAAAATCCTGGAATTTTGCTAGATGAACTCGCAAAAAAAATAGGAAAAAGTTTTTGAATACAATCGGAAGTCATAAAAAAACTCCTCGAAAATGAAGCAAATGAATCACTTTCTTCACTCAAAAAAGAACTTCTCAAAGATGAGGATAATAAAAATACTGAGTTAAGTGATGAACAGCTTGATAGCCTTCTTGCTGTAATCTCATGATGAAAAGAACTCATTCAGCAACTTTCAAAAAAAGAAATAGAAGAGCTAAAAGAAGAGCTTTCTCATTTTACTCCTGAAAATGCTTTTGTAGAGAGATTTTTTAGCAAAAATCTTGTTTTGAGAGCAAAAAATCCTCAGTTTTTTCCTGACCACATATCTTGAGCTTGCCTTTGAATCTTGAACTCAACAGAAAAGCTCATACATCTCTTATTTCTTTTATGAAAAGGGATGGTACAAGCTCCTTTTCATATATATCTGATAGTGAGTGGGAAATGAGAGTGTGAATCCTTTAGTAAAATCTAGATAATTATTTTCTTCAGAACGTTTCAAAGATTTTTCCTGTCATGTTTATAGAGACTATCTGTATCTATAAGATTTTCCTCTATTACCTTTATATTTTTTTTCGTAAAATATCCCTTTTCATCACTTGTGAGAAAAATATAGTCACCTCACTGAACACTTATATTGCTTTTCAGTTTTTCTAATTCTCAAAAAGAGAGTTGTACTCTTTTTTTATTTACCACGAGGTAATCAATCGTTCTTCCTAAATACTTGTGAATTTCATCTACAAAGTCTCTGAGAGTATACCCAAACGTTTCTCCTCATTTATTGGTGTTGTTTGCAACAAAAATGAGTTTTGCTTTTGATTTTTGTATGAGAGGTTTTACGCCTCCTATGATAAAGTTTGCAATAGTAGAGGTATAGAGATCACCAGGCGCTATGATGATATAGTCTGCTTCCATAATAGGTGTTTTGATAACATCATCACATGTAGCAGTTTTTGAGTTATCACAAAGTTCAAGAGAAATAATCTTTCCAGAGTAATCGGCAATGTCACTGATGGCCTCTTGTGTTTCTATGACTTCTCCAGAGTCAGTCTTCGCTTTTATGATAGCTTTTTGAGTGGTAATAGGGAGTATCTTTGCTTTTACTTTTAACAAGTCGTGCATACAGTCCATCATCTGTTGGAACGAAGAAAAATGTGTAGCAAGATTTGCCATAAATATGTTTCAGAGTTTATGCCCTGAAAGTGGAGCTTGAAGTTTGAGTTTTACATCGGAAAGTTTTCACAATTTTTTTACCAAGTATTCGTAAAAGAGTCCTTTCTTTTTGAGGAAATCACGAACCATTGCTTCATCTTCTCAAAAAATAGAGTCTTGAGATTCAAGTATTTCCTTTATGACAAACTCAAAATATTCGAGTGTTGTGAGCTTTCCTATAGCAAAGTCACATCTAAACTTACTTTCTAAAAGTATTTCAAAAATATGAGCAAACTCACTTTTTGAAAGAGAATATAAACATTTTCTGAGATCTCATGGAGGTGGGAAATAGGTATTTTTTTCTTTCTCAAATATTTTCATCAACATTCCTGTGGTTCTCCCATCATCACTCATAGATACAATACTTGTGAGTTCTATATCCTTAAGAAATACCTTTCTTATGCCCTTGAGCATATTTGAGTGACCGTTCCCTCCTCCAATCGTAACTACTTTTTTCATAGTTTCTAAATGATTATAATCATAATGAACGTATAAACTCTTGAATCTCTTGTTTCATATCCTCTCTTGCAAGCGCTTGATAGATAGTAGCTTTTATAAATCAGGTTTTACTTCCTGCATCAAATCTTTTTCAAGTGACTTTTTTCCCGAGTACTTTTTGTGTTTTCAACATTTGTGCAAATCCATCAGCGAGTTTGAGCTCACCTTCTTTAGAAGTTTTGCACAACTCTCAGAGTATATCGAGCATTTGAGGAGTTACTACGTACTTCCCTATGGCAGCAACTCTTGAGGTAGTTTGACTTGCAGTTGGTTTTTCTAAAAACTTTTGTATCTCAAATGTCTCATCATACTTTTGGCTCTCCATAATACCATATGAGCTTACTTCTTCATCTGTTACTTCGATAGCCGCAACTACGGAATTTCCTGTTCTTTCATACTCTTCTATAAGTTGGCGAGAAGCTGATGTTTCTCAAAAGATAAGATCATCTCCAAAAAGTACAAGAAATGGTTCGTCTCCGATGATGTTTTTGGCACGCAAAATAGCATCACCATCTCCTCTTGGGTATGGTTGGCGAACATAGCTAATATTTGCTAAACTATTTATCCTTTTTACTTCTTCTAGAAGTTGTATTTTCCCAGACTTTTCTAGTGCTGACTCAAGTTCAAAATTCGAGTCAAAGTGATCTTCTATAGCTCTTTTATTTCTTCAGGTGATGATAATAATATCTTCACATCCTGCTTCAACTGCTTCCTCAACAAGGTATTGCATCACTGGCTTATCGATGATAGGAAACATCTCTTTTGGAAGCGCTTTTGTAGCTGGGAGAAACCTTGTTCCAAATCACGCTGCTGGAATAACACATTTTTTTACTTTCTTCATAATTTTTCTTTTTTCCCCCAGATTATATTTTTGATTTCCCAAAAGTAAAATGATACAATAAAAGAAAAACATATGACACCATGATGTGAAATCTCTAGAAACAAAGAATTATTTACTCAAAAAGAAGTAGAAGAAATTCAAGATTGGCTTTTTTTAGGGATAGATATAACTTTACTTCATATTCAATCAGAAGGAATACGCCCAGAAGTGAGTCAAAGTATTGTTGATAAAAAGGTATGAATATTTGTAAAAGTAGAGTGAAAATGAGCTTGAGCTTGAGTGGGAGATATCATAACTATATGAGAGAAGACATATATATCTACTGCAAAACACGTTGTTTCGCATAGATGAGTACAGGATATTCTCATACTTGATTTTTCTGGTGAGATAGTAAAAGTAGGGAAAATACTTGCACATCCAACTCTTGATGTGGCCTTCATAGAAGTCTTATCAAGCAACGTACAATGATATGACATCTCAAAAAGCTATACGTATGGTGAAAAAAGTATCACTCTCTGACTCTGAGAAAATCATAGACCACATGTAACGGTAGAGAAAAGTGTGTTATCCGCACAACAAAAATCGCTTGACTCCATCATGAGGAAAAATCCATTTAATCAGATTCCTAGTTTTCTTATCGCTATTCCAAATAATGTAAAACCTGGAGATAGTGGTTCTATGGTAGTAGATGAACTCGGAAACCCTAAATATATGCTCCTGAAGTGAGAAACGATTACAAAGTCTATAGGTCATGCTCTCCCTATTGAGTATATACTGAAAGCCTTTCACGAAATACAGACTGAGTGCAAACCCTAGTACTTTTCATCGAGGTATACAACTTCTAGTCAAAACTCTTTTTCTATGTGATGTGCAAGAAGTTTTGGTCCTATCTTCTCCGTTTCATAGTGTCCTCATAAAAACAGAGATACTCCAAGTTCTTTTGCTCGGCAAATCTCCGAGTGTACTGCTTCACCTGTCACCAAAACATCGTATCATTTTTCTTGTGCTTCTTGAGTGCATTTCGCTCACTGTCATGAAACAAAACAAACACTTTTTATGGTAGTTTTATTTCAAAAGTTGTAGAGTTTTTTCTGAAGTCCTAAAGTATCTGCAAAGAGTGTCTGGAGTGAAGATACATGTATTTCCCTAGAAAACCTTAGTCAAAAACCAACATCCTTTCCTTTGTATTTTCAAAATGTTTCCACTATTTGCTCGTCTTCAGGAAGTCCAAATATGTGGCAAAAACCTTTGAGGAGTCAAATGTTGTTTCACACAGTACTATGTGCATCAAGTGGGAGGTGACACGCATATAGGGCAATATCTGCTTGTATAAGTCTTTTTACTCTCTCATATGGGACTCAAACAAGTGCTTCTTCATATCCCCAGAATATCCCATGGTGAGTGATAATCAAATCAACTTCTTGTTCTTTTCCTTTGTCGAAAATATAGGTTGTTGCATCGACTGCATACCCTATCTTGGATATAGAGTTTTTAGAAGTATCTATTTGCACTCCGTTTTTTGAGCTATCTTGATACTCAGTATTGGCAAGATATGTATCTAGATATTCGAAGAGTTGTTTTTTATCTATAGACGTCATATTGGTGTAAAATATTTTCTAATATGGTAGATATTGTATGAATTGACTGTATTTCGCAAGTTTCATCGACTGAATGTGCTCACATAATGTTTGGTCAAAAAGACACAATCTCTAGGTGGTTTCAGAGGCGGTTTGAGAGGACCCCACACTCAAGTCAGGCATGTACTGCAAGCAATTTTGACTCTTGACCTAAGACATCCTCATATGCTTTTTTGACTCTCTGAACAAATGGTGCATCTACATCTTGAAGCCATCAAGGGTAGATACCGCTCACTTCACTTTTGCATCAAATACTTACATACATATTTTCTATGAAAGCTGCCATCTTCTCTACTTCTTCTATATACGAAGATCTCAGAGCATATTTGATGGTGAGATGTCCATCCTTGAGAGCAATATATCAGAGATTGCAAGATGTTTCTACAAAGTCAGGAATATCTTCTAAGTAGGCATATACTCAAGATTTTATACTTCATAATGCTGTTAGAAGTTTTTGCGTATCTTCTTCACTCAAAGTTTTTTGTCTTTGATACAAACTCTCCACTGTTAACGAAATATTTGGTTCATCAAAAGCATCTTTTAGTTTTTCATAAAATGCCTCTAGTTTTTTTGTAAATTCTCAAACATTCTTTACCTCTAAACAAACAGTTACTTCTCAAGCTATAGCATTATCTCTTTGTCATCATACAAAGGAAATGAGACTAAATGTTTGCGTAAGTTCTGAAAGAAAACAAGCGGTTTGGTATACTATATTTGCTCTTCGAGTTCATATCTCCAGTCAAGAATGTCCTCCTCTTCACCCTGTAATAGAAAATTGCACCACCTCTCACTCATACTCATATGTTTCAAATACCCCACTAACTTTTGCTTTTCCTCCTCAAGCACATCAAATAATAATCTCTCAAAGGACTTCTGTATCTAGATTGATCATGTGGAGCGCATCGCCTGAAACGATAGATGGGTCTAGCTGTGAAGCTCCTATCATACCAGTTTCCTCTGTTGCTGTTATAAGTATCTCTAGTGGTGGATGACTTTCTAAAAAGGCGCTTGAAAGAGCTAAACAAACTCAGACGAGATTGTCTGCACCAAGAGTAGTTTCAGAGGCTTTCAACCAGCCGTTTTCTTCAGTAACAACTATAGGATCTATCTCAAAATCATGTTCTATTTTTCCACTTTTCACACACACCATATCCATATGTCCTTGGAGAATTACTGGAGCTTGTTTTTCCCTCCCCTGGGTTCATGGGATAAAGATACAAATATTTCCGTATTCATCTCTACTGTGAGCAAAGTCATGTGTAAGTGCCCACGTTTGAAAATACTGCAACACTTGTTGTTCGTGATGTACAAGAATTTTTCCATCTTTTACAACGTTTGACTGGCGTGGAATTTTGGAAATCTCTTTAAAAAGATGTATCGCTTTTTCTCAAATACTCATATATCAATTTTTATAAAGTGAGTATAGCTTTTTTTGCTTCAAAGTAAACAAAAAAACACCTTATTTGGTGTTTTTATTTGAGAGTTTTTGTATCTCTTTCTGCGAGAACCAACATAAGTCGCTCTAGGAACTCCATCCATACATCTACAGACTTTTTGTGAAGCCTTTCAGTATTTGAGTGCTCATCAAGTATTCTTGGTCCACAAGAGATAACTTGAAGGACCCTCCCTGAGACTTTCTCAATATTTTTTTTCAAAATTCCACACTCAAGACTTGAGTGTGTCTTCACAACTTTTGGAAGGATATTGTGCACTTGTTTGTATGCTGTTTTTGCTATCTCCAAAAACCCAGAGGTAAATTCTGGACTCCAAGGAGATATTGGTTGTGTTTTCCTGAGTTCTAGACCTGCATCAAAAAAATCGTTCCAGAGATATGCCCAAAGTTTATACATACTTTCAGGATTGTCAGATCTCCCATAGAACTGTACTTTCATGGTTCCATTTTTTATTTCACACACTCACACATTGTTGGAAGTTTTAGGTATTGCAAACTCCTCATCTCTGACTATTTCTCAAAGAAGCTGATTTCAAAAAGCTTTTACTATCGCCATAGTTTGCTCATATCCCATAACATAGATCGATGACTTCTTTTCAATGGGTTGCAGAGCGTAAGAAAACTCTCTTTCTTCTGGATAGCGTGTTTTTAGGTCTTTATAAAATTGTCTCAAAAAATCTTCAAAGACATCTACTTGATCATCAGGGATTCAAACAATCAAGTCTCAAGATCAAGGAATAGCATTTTCTTGTTTTCCTGACTGTATACCTCAAAATTCAAATGGAACAGAATGTTTATCTAAACGTTTTAGAAAATTACACATTTCACAGATGATATTCATTCTCCCTTTGTCTATATCTTCTCCTGAATGACCTCACTGAAGGTCAGAAAAACGTATCTTATATTGAGGAAATGTTGGACTTTGTACTTCATAATGCCCATCCATTTTCATACTCAATCCTCCTCATGATCCTATAAGAATCTGGTCTTCA
>CAYTMN010000002.1:16344-33663 GCA_964438925.1 uncultured Candidatus Peribacteria bacterium | reverse complement strand
AACAGCTCTCGTGTTTATAGGAAAATGATACGAAAAAGCACAACTTGAAAAAGATGTGCGTGACTGTGTGAAATAATTTTTCTATTTTTTTAAAGTAAAAGTATGCGTTATACCTGTACTGAGTGTGGATATGTATATGATGAGTCAAAAGGAGAGCCAACTGACGACGTAGCTCCAGGAACAAAACTCGATGATCTATGAGACTATTTTACGTGTCCAGGGTGCTACACTGACGCGACATCATTTGTTGCAGCTAAGGAAGAAGTAAACTACCCGCTAGATAAAAACAATCTTTCACAAATAGAAAAAGAACATCAGATAGTTTTAGAAGTAGATAAAAATGAGCTTTCAGTACGAGTTGGAAACCCAGAACATGTAATGGGCGAAGATCACTATATCAGTTCTATAGTACTTTTAGACGAAAATAGTGAGGTTATAGAAGAGCGATTTCTCTTTCCAAACGATCCTCCAGAGATTATTTTTGACCTTGAT
The DNA here is from genome assembly GCA_964438925.1 of uncultured Candidatus Peribacteria bacterium. Classification (GTDB taxonomy): domain Bacteria; phylum Patescibacteriota; class Gracilibacteria; order BD1-5; family UBA6164; genus CAYTMN01. The sequence goes on along the minus strand of CAYTMN010000002.1, from coordinate 33,171 downwards.
TATATCGACATTTTTGAAGTGGTAGTTCACTGTACGCAACATGGGAGTTGGGGAACAGGGAAGATACAGCTATAGTTTCAGGAAAAATCAGTATAATACTTTGACATTTTTAAAAAAATAAGTATAAAATATTTACTCTAGAAATTTCTCTAGAGAAGAGGAGGTTAAGGTGAAGCGTAGAAGCATACTTGGAAGTATACTGATGACACTCTTCAGTGCTTTCACCACCCCTGCATTGTTTTTTCTTGCAGGATGGTCGGAAGATAAACTGACGGCAACAGCAAGTATTCCCTACTACGGAGAAATCAGTTTCAACTGGGTTCTCTCTGGGTTTATTTTGCTCATCGCACTTGTCGTTGAAGCGTTCGAGGTTTCCTCGTACGAGTCACTCGGCAAGCCGAAAAACGTCGGGTTTGCACTCGGAGTAAATGCAGCCTCCATTATTGCGGGTGTCGCTCTTCTTGTTTCGTACAAGGGAGTTCTGACACCAACAGTCTGGATGCTGATAATCTGGGCGTTTCTCTTGTTCGCCTACGTCGGTCAATTTCTGGCCAAGACGAACTGGGAGCGTACGTCAGTCAATGTCGACCATAACTAGGTCGTATCAGAGACTGACTCTCACAATACGAGTCGGGACTCCCAAGTCCCGCTCATATTTTACACCTGAAAATTTCTTTTTTCTCTTGTTGAAAACGAAAAAACAGTTAAAATATTCACCAAACTCAATTATGGCAAGAAGGGTATTTTATGAGATATGCGTAGACAAAAATAATGAGTCAGGACCATGAGCATTTGACCATATTTTTGTTTCGTTACATAAAATATTTGATAAACATACTCGTAAACTCAAAGATAGAGTGTCTTTTTCATTTGAAATAGCAAAGATCGGAGAAAGGATTCGCTTCTTTGTGACGATTCCTGAAGAGTATGCTCCGTTTATTAAAAATCAGATTTTTGCTCACTATAGCGACATAGAGATACTTGAAGTAAAAGACTATCTCTCACAAGTACCAGTAGACAAGATACAAGTTGGATCAATCTCACTATGAAAGCACTACCTGTATCCAATAAAAGATTTTCAAGAACTTCAAGAAGAGGGAAGTAAAGCAGTTATAGATCCTTACGCTTCCATCACCTCAGCACTTTCGCATACTGGAAAGTATACTATCACTACGTTTCAAGTGTTGTTTCATCCACTAGAAGATAAAAAGTGGAAACATGATGTAAAAAGACTTATAGAAATTTTGACATCACGCTATCCTGACTTTCTAAAAAAATTGATGCTCAACAGATATCTCAAATATGTAAGATACAGTCTGTATCCTATTTATGGGATTGTAAAAGCTGGAAAGTGGATTATCAATCCTTTTGGAGACGCAGGGCATGAACATCACGATGAGCAAGCACATCACAACGATCACGTTGAACATGGTGCAGAACCTTCTCATGGAATTGAAGACAATTTTTTAAAGAAAGTAGAACACCCAGGATATGAAGTTGCTATAAATATTTTGTATGCAGGGGAAGATGGAAGAGAAGGGAGAATTGCTATAAAAGAGATAGCGTCTACCTTGAGTATATTTTCGCACTATGCCAATAATACGCTCAAACTCAAAACTATAACCAGAGATGCACCGATTGTGCATGCTGTAAAGAAAAGAGTTATGAAAAGAGCAATGGTACTCAACTCAAAAGAGCTTGCAGGACTAGTGCATCTGCCAACGAGTTATGTAAAAACTCCTGCGATTAACTGGCTTTCATCTCGTAGTTTTGAACCACCTGCAAACCTCCCAGTAGTTACGGGAAATCATAAAACAGAGATAACTCCACTATGAAGGACCAACTTCAGAGGCTCAAATACAGCGTTTGGTATTCTCCCAGATGACCGCAGAAGACACATATATATCATCGGAAAAACAGGTATGGGAAAATCAACACTCCTAGAAAATATGATTATCGACGATATGGAAAAGGGTCGAGGAGTTGCAGTTATAGATCCACACGGAGATCTTGCTGAAGGAGTGATAGGATGTATCCCAAAAAACAGAACCAATCATACCATCATTTTTGACCCTTCTGACAAAGAGTGGCCTATATCATTTAATATGTTAGAAGACGTAGAACCTGAACACAGAACACTGGTAGCTTCAGGACTTATCGGTATTTTTAAAAAGATATTTTGAGAAAGTTGGTGACCAAGACTAGAACATACTCTCAGAAACACGATTCTGGCACTTTTAGAGTATCCAAACACCACACTCATCTCTATTCCACTTATGCTTACTTCCGATGCATATAGGGCAAAAGTTGTAGCAAAAATTACCGACCCAGTGGTAAAAAAGTACTGGACGACTGAGTTTGCAAAACTTAACCCTACTCAAAGAGTAGACACCATCAACCCTATACTTAATAAAGTCGGGCAGTTTCTTTCAAGCCCACTTTTGAGAAACGTACTCGGGCAGCCTAAAAACTCGTTCAATCTTCGCTGGGCAATGGATAATGGAAAAATCATCATCGTAAACCTTTCAAAAGGAAAAATAGGAGAAGATGCATCGTCTCTGCTTTGAGCGATGCTTATAACCAAGTTTCAACTCGACGCTATGAGTCGTGCCAATGTTCCAGAAAAGGAAAGAAAAGACTTTTATCTCTATGTAGATGAGTTTCAAAACTTTGCTACTGATAGTTTCGCAACGATTCTCTCAGAAGCGAGAAAGTATAAACTCAACCTCGTTATGGCAAACCAGTACATAGACCAGATGACCGATGAAGTGAAAGGAGCAGTATTTGGAAATGTCGGAAGTCTTGTATGTTTTCAAGTATGACCCACAGATGCAAAGATACTCAAAGAGGCTCTGTGAGGAACTGTGACAGAAGAAGATCTTGGAAGTATTAAAAAGTATAGCATCTACTTGCGAGAGTTGGTTGATGGTATGCCATCTCCCATATTTTCAGCAGAAACCCTTCCTCCACATAGTCGAGATGAAGAAGAACTCAAAGAACGCTATACAAAGATACTCCAAGTGAGCCGTGAAAAGTATAGTAAACCTCGTAGTATGGTCGTAGAAAAGATAGGAAAAATGCTTGAAGAAATAGAAGTTCTAGAACAAAAAAAAGAAGAATATATAGCAGAAAAGAAAAAATCTAAAAAATAAAAATATGCAGATACATTCACTCTCAGACTTTGCCCAAGTGAAGTCTGGGTATATTGAAAAGATAAACAAAGAGTTTGAGGGAAAGGGCCCTCTCAAAGGTTTTTGAGAGGATTTTCAAAGAGCATTTGCACAAGGAAATGAACTATTACTTCATTCACAAGATACTGAGCTCCTCAAAAAACTTAGAGAGCTCATATTTCAAAAGAACATTCGTGAGAGAGAAGAAGTATATGCACTTCTTACATCAGGAGCTTTTGTGTTTCTCTCAAATGAAGAAGTCGAGAGTTTTAAGTGTATTATTGAGTCTGGTATTCTATCATTTTTTGATAGTCTCTATCTTCGTTGGATAGAAAGTATCCCAGAGCATCATGAAACATATCCAAAAAAAGGAAAATATGACCTCATCTATGGGGGACTGATAGACAGAAAAGAAGTCGCCTATACTGCCTTTGCAGAAGTTGAGAAAATAGCTACTATATGCGAAACTTTAAAAAATATACCCATCCCACAGCTCAGAGATGGACTCCTTGGAACGATGCTTCTCATAGAAGCTCAAAATAGTACCTATAAAGACTGGGTAGAACTTGAAGGAAATACAGAACTTGAACTCTGGAAACAAAAAGATATGCACGTCTCATATGTATGACCGATGGAGTCATATATTTGGAGTGAAGTGTTGGTAGAACCAGAACTCATTTTCTTTCTCAAAAAGTACGAACATACAGCAAACCAAAGAAATAAAGAACTCTCCCTCAAAGTGTTTGGAGATGACTACCGTATGGATGGAGTGCACTACTTTTATGGAGAAGAAATACTTGGATGCGGTCTCTCAGGTTTTAAAAAACACGCTGGAAAAAACTTCCCAAACGATATTCCACTTTCGCAAAACAAAGGGAAATTTATCTACTTGATGCAGTCATCATTTGAAAACTTTTTCAAAAACTCTCAGGGAAATGTAGTAAAAATACTCCCAGAAGATATACAACTCGATAAAGAAAAAATACGAGCATTTTTTGAACAGTTTGTAGAAAACCATGAGTTTGGGCACAACCTCTTTTTTCGAGGAGACTCTGACCTAGAAGAGTCAAAACCAAGTCTGTTTTTTACACTCAAAATCCTCGATGAGATAGAGCAAAAAAACTTTGACGAGACGCGTGTAAAACCGCTTCTTGACCTCATGAATCTAGAGTTTTTACGCGACATAGAGAGAGGATATACCAACTATAAAAACAACCCAGTATACAAGTATACACTGTTCAGTAGAATAGTTCTCAAACAGATGATGCAAACAAAACTCATATCGTGGAACGAGCAAAAAACTTGACTCATCCCAAACTATGATAGAGCACTTTTATGCGATTTTCTTGTTTCTATGAAAGACTATCTTCTGCGTATTCAGGCAGTGTATGCTGACCCACAAAAGTCAGGAGAAAAAGAGCTTATTAGTGAGATAGAAACCTCTAGTGAAGTAGATTTTCAGGCTATAGCAACTATACTTGGTGTGGCAAAATAATATACTTTTAAAATAGTATTTTGTATTGTAAATACTTTTCTGTGCATCTTCTTGCCAATAGGTAAAAAAAATGTATTCTTTTTGCATATTTTTTGAATTATGAGAATAGATAACGTTACCCTAGCATTTGGAAACAAAATCGTCTTGAAAGAAGTCGATATAGATATAAAACCTGGAGAGTTTGTCTTTTTTATCGGTGAATCAGGTTCTGGAAAAACATCTCTTATCCGCGCACTTATTGGTGACCTCAAACCTCTCTATGGAGATATAGTTTTATTTATCTGTTAACTTCTGTATAGAAACTTCAACGACGACGTACTTCTCTCATACCGCAGAAGTATCGGAGTTATCTTCCAAGACTATAAACTCCTAGAGTCAAAAAAAGTGTACGAAAACGTAGCGTTTGCGATGGAAGTATGTGGGTACAAAGATCACTTTATAAAGAAAAAAGTCCCAGATACACTCAAGCAAGTAGGACTCCTCGTAAAAAAAGATAAGTTTGTTTATGAGCTTTCTGGAGGTGAAAAACAAAGAGTCGCTATAGCAAGAGCACTTGTACATGACCCAAAAGTCATCATCGGAGATGAACCAACTGGTAACCTTGACCCTGTAACTTCAAAAGAGATTATCGATATTTTCCAAGACCTCAACAAAGAAGGGAAGACGATTATACTCGCAACTCATGACCAAAACATCGTAAACTCTTTGAAAAAAAGAGTTATCGTATTCAAAGATAAAAAAGTTGTAAGCGATGAAAAAAAAGGAGAGTATATTTTTATATAGCTCTCTTATTTTTTTTGTATAGTTTTAGTTCCACTTGCAACTTCTACATCTATAGTCCATCGACTGCGAACTTTTTCTGGTGGAACCCATGCATTTGGAGCTTCATCAGACATTATCTGGTATCCCGTATACTCAAAAGGAGGAAGAGATATATCTTGAAGATTTTGTATAATGTATAGTTGCGGGACAATATTATCTGCGATAACAATTCATTTATCTGTAAATATTGCTAAAACAATATGTCATTGTCCATCTTTTTGCTTTACTCTATAAAGTCTCAGAGAGTACTCAGGAAGAAATTTCCTAAGTATATCTCTCAATGTTATTGCATATTTTTCACAGTCACCATTCAGATTTCCTTCAATCCCAAGGTAATCAAGGTAGCTTTTCCAGTTCTCAACTTTTCAAAATACATCAGCATCTAGCATAGGTTGTATTTTCTCAAGTATAAACTTATGAGCTCAGCGTATGTAGTCAATAGTTTCGTCATAGGGAATAGTCTTTTTTTCTCAAGAATAAGTACTTTTGCATAAATTGTGTTCAGGTTCATATCTACAAAACATTCTATGACCAACGGGAGGGGTATGAGTATCAAATCAATTTGGACTACTAAAAAGAATTTCAAATAAAAAATCAAAGTCTATATATTCTTTTCCATTACTTGCTCTTGCAATAGCACTTTTAGGAAGAACATCTGAAAGTCTCAGTCAGAAACTTTGTCTTGCTTGTTTTATTTCTGGAGTCCAGTTTTGAGCTTGCACCCCTTGGCTGAGAGCTAAGGAAGTTCAGAGTATAGCGATAGGAAGAATGCGCATAAGGTAATTTAAATGTGATTGTACTCAAACTTTATAAAATTCAAAGAGTTTAAAAAAGTCTCTATCTATGGTTAGAAGAGACTTTCACCTATGAAAGTGCTTATTTGTTGTAGAGTCACTTTATCTTCATAAAGTACGTTCTAGAAAGTTTATAGTTTCTCGAAATAGCGTCAGTAAGTTCTCTGAGTTCTGGGTATTTTTCTTTCTCACTTAGGTAGTAGAAAAACTTGTTTGAGTGGTATACAAAATTGTTGTAGTTTTTTATAAGCCCTTGTACTTGGTAGTACTCAAGATTTCCATTAGCATACTCTGTTATGAGCGCAGTCTTGAGAGTCTGAGTCGCTTTCACATAGTCGTCATATTTTTTTTGGAGAGCACTGTTTGTAAACGTAAGATTTTGTACTTCTATAGTGTTTATCTCAAAAGCTTCAGGTCCTTCTCCAAACTCCATAAGAGTTTCTATGTATCCATCCTTAGCAGATGCAAAACTGATTGTTGAAAAAAGACAGAAAAAAAGTATAATCTTTAAAATTTTCATACAGCGTAGGTTGTTATGAAGTAACAATATGATTTATATATAAAAATATATTTTTGTCAAGTAAAAAATAATTATGGCTGGAAAGGATTATTACAAAACCCTTGGAGTAGATAAAAAAGCGACTCAAGAAGAGATAAAAAAGGCATACAGAGCGATGGCTATGAAGTACCATCCTGATAGAAATAAAGCAAACAAAGATGCTGAGGCAAAGTTTAAAGAAATAAACGAAGCATATGGAGTACTCTCAGATACTGAAAAGAAAAAACAGTACGATACATTTGGGAACAATTTTTCAGGAGCATGATCTTGAGGAGGGGCATCATGAAACCCTTTTGGTTCAGGATGATTTGAAGATATTTTTACTCAGTTTTGAGGTTCAAATAGATGAGGACGTAGTCAGTCATTTGACTTTGATTTTGGCGACTTGTTTGGAAACTCTCGTCGTCAGTCAAAAACCAGACAACAGTCTATGTACGACGATGGTGAGGTAGAAGAAATTTCCCTAGATATAGAGAAAACCTATGAAGTGCCTATTTTTGACCTCATACTTGGATGCAAGATAGAAGTTGAAGGAGAAAAAAGAAACAAGGCAAAACTTAAAATCCCTGAAAATACAAAACCTGGGACAAAGTTTCGTATAAAAGATATGGGAAAATCTCAAGGCAGAGAAAAAGGAAACCTCATCGTCACCGTTCAAGCAAGGATGCCAAAACATATTTCCGATATGGATAAATCTATGTTGGAAAGGATACGAGAAAACGTAGGATACTAGTGTCTAGAAAGTCGTTGTATCGCGTCTGAAATATCTCAAGAGTCACTTTTGAGTTTGAGTATCTCTGAAATTTTGTTTTTTTGTATAAAATCTAGGATGACACGTATCTGTTTATCACTGTGTTCACAGTCAAGTATTCAAACTATATCGAGTACCTTCAGGCGTGCAAGATTGAGCTTTAAAACATTGATATGTTTTTTTTCATTTACTGCTTCAATGATTCAAAATATTTCTTTCACATCTATTCCGTGAGGAATATGGATGATGATAGTGTGAAGAAGTGCAAGATATTCATGGATGATGGCAAAGTCTTTTCCTTGGTAGGGGAACTCTGAGATGATTTTTATGTTCTTTATCTTATGGATGTCTCGTCACTCTTGTGTCTCTATTTCAAAGTTTACTATGTATCAAACATCCAAAGTTTTTTCTCGTACTTTTGGCTTTTTTCTGGCTTTTATCCTTCAAAAATCATAGGTAAAAATATCATACACCATATCCTTTTCTAAGATGTTGAGTTTTTTGAGAATAACGCCTTTTGTCTTAAATACCGACACTTGAGGAGATTTTTAGTAAAATAGAATTGAAAAAAATAAAACCTGCGTATAATGTATGCAAATTTAGCAATTTATCAATTTTTTATGACTGCTCAAGACGAAACAAAATGATGAAGCATAATGCCGAATATATCTGAACAAGAAGCTGACGCGTTGGTTCTTGAACTTATTCTTCTTCATTCTGCAGATGTAAAAGTTGAAGAAAATACATTTCTAGACCTTCTCAAGCATTCTCTCTCTCTTTCAACTCTTGAGAAGAAAAGGGTAGTAGATGCTGTTCCAACACTTTCTCAGTTTCAGTTTGATGAACTTGCGAAAGTATTTATAGAAGAAAGAGAAAAGTTTAGAGAGCTTTCAAAAGACCATCCAGATGATATAAAGAAACTCCTCAAAAAACAACAAATAGAGTGGCTTCAACTCGGAGATCTCTACAAAGCTGAAAAAGTAAATAAAGCTCAAGGAAATGAAGACCAAGCGAAGATGGACGAAATTAAGAAAAACCTAGGACTCTAAAGAGTGGCGTAAATAAGCGAAAATATGAAATTTCATTTCTGTGTGTATAAACAGTTTCCTACAAGAGTTGATTTGTATTTATCAACTCTTTTTTCAGACTTTTCTCGCAGCTTTGTGCAAAAGATGATAGATAGAGGTATGGTAAAGATAAACGGAGAAAACATCACCAAAAATACCAAGATAAAAAACACAGATGAGATACTCATAGAAGTAGAAAAACTTGCTCAGAGAGTTGATTCTGAAGACATACCACTCGATATAGTGTATGAAGATGATAGCATTATCATCGTCAATAAAAATCCAGGGATGAACTCTCACCCTGTTCCTGGAGAGTATGGAAAAACAGGAACACTCGTAAATGCGGTACTGCATCACTGTGCTGGAAATCTTCCATGTATATCAGGTGAAGAGAGACCTGGGATAGTTCATCGTCTCGACAAAGATACGACAGGATGCATAATGGTAGCAAAAAACGATGAGATGATGCGATATCTTCAAACAATCATCAGAAAAAGAAAAGTGGAGAAAAACTACCTCGCTCTTGTTTGGGGAAAAGTAAAAGACAAGGATTTTAAGATAGAGTCTTTTATAGGGAGGCACCCAACAGAAAAAACACGTATGACCACAAAAAGCCCTATAAACCCAAAACTTGCGGTTACCTATGGAAAAGTAGTAGAGTATATAGATGACCATCTCACTCTTGTAAAACTCAGACTTGAAACAGGTCGTACTCACCAGATACGCGTACATCTTTCCTCTATTGGGTATCCTATAGTAGGTGATCTGACATATGGAAATGAAGAGGCAAATGCTTGGGCAAAGAAACACTATGGACTTCAAAGACAAGCGCTTCACGCGTATGAGTTAAAACTCAAACTCTACTGACAAGACAGACACTTTATAGCTCCACTCAAAGATGATATGAAAAAGATTATTTGAGACCAAGTCGCATCTTCAAATCATCTACTGTAAACAACTCGCAAACATATGCGAGTTTTTGTTTTTCCTCCTGCGTGAGTCTTTCTCACACAAGTGTTTCAAAGAGTTCATAACTATTTCACGTATGTTTTCTCAGACAAGCGTGTAAGTCATTTTGAGAGATGGCTATCTGTTGTTTTCATACAGAAAATATAAAAACACCTTTCAGTTTAAAAAGTCAAAAATCAACTCTTTCTTCTTTGTGAGTATAGGTGATAATACGCATTATTTTATGAACTTCATCTTGTCCAAACTCATGGAGATATTCTTCCAAAGAACTTCATTTTGCAAACAGGAGATCAGGGATATTTTCTGACTCAAAGGCAAGAGGGTATGTACTCACTATTTGCATGATAATCTCTTTTCCTCACTGTGTTCCTATATAAATGCTATCTCCTACTTTAAGCTCTTTAGCAACATAGTTTCTCCCTGAAAATACATCAATAATATATCTTTTTGATCATAGGGTAACTACAAAAAATACATGTGCTCCCTCGTGAGGGAAATGTACTATCTCATACTGAAGCTCTTTTTGTGTATCAATATGTTCAAAGAGTTTGTAGAAAAAAATACTCCAATTGATACAACTTCCTCACTGAGTTCCTGCGAGTGTGGAGTGAGAAGTCCCACGTATCTTTGCGATATGAGTCAGCATCGAGGCAAGTGAAAACTCTGAGAACTTTTTTAGTTCTTCTGTAGAAGCAGATTTGTAGACTTGTCGTATAGGAAAGTTTTCAAACAGATCCCCTATAAATGCTAATATTCCCTCGAGTTTTTCGTGAGTTACTTGCCCTGAAAGTTCTTTTTTTGCGATACGAATAAACTCTCAAATCCTTTTATGAACTTCTGGAAGAGTGAGAGTTTCTTGTACTTCTCAAGAGAGATATGCTCTGAGTGCATCGATTCGTTTTTGAAGTTCAGGAGGAACAGATATATGGAAAAAATCTTCAATATGTTTCATAGACTAGATAACATTAACCATATTGAAAAATGGAAGCATGATAGCAAGAATAAGAGCTCAAACAATAACTCAAACCACGACGATAACGATAGGCTCTATAAGTACTTGAATGTTTTTTACAACGTTATCAATCTCTTTTTCAAACTTGACTGAAAGCTTCAACAGCAGTTCTGGGAGTTTTCCTGTTTGTTCACCTATCTTTACGGCACTTGCAAGTTCGATAGGAAAAAAAGCGTTTATTTTTCCTGTCTGGATGTTGTCTATTCCAAGCAGTTTACTAAAGTCTTCTCATTTTTTTATACCTTCTTCTATGTTTTTCAAGGCTTTCATATAGTACTCATTTTCGACACTATTTGCACTTATCTCCAGAGACTTATTTATGACAACTCCGCTAGAAAGAAGTATTCATAGAGAGGAGGTAAAAGTCGTGAGAATTTGTTTACGAATAAGTCCTCAAAAAAGAGGAACATGAAGCACTGCTCTATCAAAATAAGGCTTTGTTTTTGGGTATTTTCTCAGGAAATTGAAAAGTACAAAAAGTAAGACAACTCCACATACTAAGATAACGGCATTATTTTGCAGAAAGTCAGATATATTTATGACCGTTTGTGTGAGCTTTGGGAGGTTTACCTTTGCATCCTTGTACATCTTTTGTATCTTTGGGATGACAAATACCATAAAGACGATAATCATGGTTGTTGCAAGGACACTGATGATAATAGGATAGATAAGTGCAGAGATGATTTTTGCTTTTAATTCTTTGGCCTTTTCTTCTTTTTTCTTAATAGTTTCAATAGAGTTATCAAGCTTTCCTGTAACTTCTCACATTTCTATGATAGAGACATCAAACTGTCGAAATATCTTTGGGAATTTTTTTACTGAGTCCTGAAAACTTCCTCATTTGTTGGTGTTATCCAAGATAATATCTATCATTTTTTGAAGAGACTTATTCTTTGTTTGATAACGTATTATCTTGAGACTATTCGTCAGAGGAATCCCAGAGTTTAACAGACTTCCAAGTTGATCAAGAAACTCTATTTTATGTTTGGTACTTATATGTATTTTTCCTTGAAAAAAAGAGGATATTTTTCCCAAAAAAGCTTGAAGTTGTTCTTTCATCAGTTTGGCAGTAAAAAAGCTATATCTATTGTAGCATTTTATTTGTTTTTTTACAAAAATTTCTATAATAAAGGGCATATATATAAAAAACACGTATATGTTTAAGTTTTTTTGAGTTTGAGCCGAGGAAAAGTCTCAGGAGGAAGTACCTCAAGAGACGAGTCCTGAAGAGCTGGAACAAAAAGGAGATGTGGGACAAGTAGCGCTCGACATCTTGGAGACAAGAGATGCCTTATTTATCATTGCTCCTATCGCTTGAGTAGAACTTGAAGATATAGATGTATCACTCAATAAAAATCTTCTCACTATCAGATGAGAGAGAAAAAAACCTGAAGTATATGAGCAAAAAGAAGCGATTATTCGTAACTCTGAGTGTTTTTGGGGAGAGTTTATCCGCAACGTTATTTTGCCTGAAAATATAGACTTTGACAGTGTTCGTGCACAAATGGATGATAATTTGCTGATTATTTCTCTTCAAAAGTTGAGATTTAACGTTCAGAGTATAAAGATTGATAAGATTGAGAATTAGTACTAAAACACAAATATGTTTTTTAAAAAAGGAAGAGAAGAGGTAGATAAATGAGTTTGAAAAGTAGATAAACTGGTGACAAGTATTATTATTTGAGGAGCTATTGGATCACTCTTTTGACTCTCAAAGTCAAAACAATCAAGAGATGTAACCAAAGTAGTATTGGACTCTTGAAAAGTTGCAGGAAAAGCAGGTATAAGTTTACTATGAAAAAGTATTTTAAAGATCTTAAAGACATTTGATAAAGATGAAAAATAAGATTGTCGCAACATTTCTTGTTACCCTTCTCGTATCTTCAGGTACTTTTGAAACAGTGGCTGCAGCAGGTTGTCCGTATCAGTGAGAGTTTGATGAGTGTATGGAGGCAAATAGGTCTTGAAGTCCACGTTCTATCACGGGGTTTATTTGTATTGCATCTGAAAGCCCAAGTGAAGTTATGTACAACATCGTTCTTGATAAAAAGTTTAAAGATATAGATAAAGAAATAGAACAAGAGTGTTCAACGTTAGAAAAGAGCAAAGATTATTATTTTTGAGCAAACCAAAGAGAAAGTTTTTTTAAAGGACTTGACCTCATCTCAAAAAACTTTGGAGTAGATGGAGTGTATTGGGAAAAGTACAACAAAGTATGTGACCAAACAAATGAAGATGGAATTCTTCAAACAACGATGCAGTGTTTGTGAGGTTCGACTCCTTTTGATACTTCAAAAGACTTCTTTAGTCAAAACAAGTGTATCGGACTTGCAGAAGTAAAACTCGCTGTAGCAAGACAGGTCATGTACAACACGATGAAACTCAATAAAATGGCTGTGAGAAGAGATGAAAAAAAGACATTTTTCCAATCAAGAAGAAAAAGATACTCAGAACTCCTAGATATTCTCAATTTCAATATCTCATTTGTCGAAAGAATCGCCTCAAAGTGGAATGCAAAGATAAAAAATAACTGTTACTAAAAAAACAAGGCTAAGCCTTGTTTTTTTATATCTCCCAATTAAAGTATTTTCAAAGCTCAAGTCTCTCATCGTCAAACTGAAAGAGTTTTCCTTGTTTTTCAAGCCTTTTTAGTACTCCGTCCACTATTTTTTTACTGACATTTTCTCCATATAAGTTTGGCTTTCTCATAGCATTATTTGCGATAGCTCCTTTTACTATCTGTGCAATGAGTGCTGAGTTTACCGGAGGAGCGATGATATTTGCACCAGCGTATACTGTCTCACTTCTATCGCTTCCAAAACGAACGGTCACACAAGGAGTTCCTACGATATTTGCTTCCTCTTGCATACTTCCTGAGTCAGTCACAACCGCTCCAGCTACCGATATCATATCTATTACTTCACAGTGATGTGCGAGTGCTGGACCATATGAGAAATTTTCCGAGTACTTTTTTTGGAGCTCAACTATATCATCTCTAAGTCAGTAGGTATCTATAGCATTTTCCGACGCATGAAGCCCGAGAAAACATACATATACTCCATCTTGTATAAGTTTTTTTATCCCGTGATATATGGCCATAAAACGCTCTTTCTTTTCGCAGTTTTCTCTACGGTGTATCGTGATAAAGATAAATGGTTTTCCCTTCATCTGAGGGTAGAGCTCAAACGCTTTTGATTGTGCTTTTTTCTGTGCAGATATACGTACAGCATCAGCAACCGTATTTCCAACTACTTCTATATTTTCTTGAGGAAATCATTCACTTATAAGTGTTTTTCTATAGAGTTCTACCGGTGCGGCAAAGTACCCTGTACTTGGTTCAACTCATCTAGTATCAAACTGTTCAGGATAGGGCTCTATACTTCATAGCTCATATATGCTTGTGTCTTGCAGAGCAATGTAGTAACTATTCCAGTCAAATACTCATGCTTCAAATGCAGTAAAGAGTTCATCATAGAACGCTTTCTTTGGAGTAAATGTTCGTATCCCAGCTTCCACATGAACGACAGAAAATTTGTTGAGAAAAGACGCTTTATCAGCAGTCGTTGCAGTGAGGGTATCACCATGCACATACGGAACAGGGATTTTTTTATACTCTGTTGATAGTTCTACCAAAAAGTTTCCAAGTCTCTCGATGATAAGACTAAACTTTTTATGAAGAGGTCAAAAAATATTGAGGTTTACATCTACGGTCATCTCAAACTCTTGAAGGACTCATAAAGAGAGGTTATAGTCATAGTGTTGCCCTGTATGCACAAGGATAACGAGTTCTCACCTTTGCTTGAGCTCAAGATAGAGAGGTGCCTGTTTTATGATATCAGGTTTAGTAGCTATCATGATGATATGAGCGTATTTTTGTGAACTTTTTTGTATATCTTCCCAGAAATTTTCTCTAATGTACACAGCGTTTTCTTCTTGTTGCATGGTTATTTTTTAAGTGAAAATTTTATATCTATATGGTGTTCTTGTGCTTGTATCAAGTCTTTATCAACCAAGAAAAGAGCAAAAGCAGAAAAAATGTTTATTCCTACTCTACTTGTTGGATTAATATGTTGTGCTAAAATTCAGAGAACATCATCTACTTTTCCCAGAGTCTTTGCTCTTTGTGTAGGATCTTTGATAGCCTTTCTATACTCTTCTTTAGAGACAAAAAGATTATTTGGAACATATTTTTTCATATAGGCATTTGCCTGAATCTCGTCTATCTTTTGGAGAATATCTCTTGTTTCTTCATTGTCCATTGTAGTTTCTTCTGCCGCTTTTTTTGCGTCTTTTACAGCTTGTTTTGAAACAACTCACTTTTCAACAAGATCTTTGAGATTTGTGAGTTCCTGATTTGCCTCAGAACTTTTACGTACTTTTTCCCTTACTTTTTGAGACTTTAAAAGTTTCGCTTGTTCCTCAGTTTTGAGTTCTTGCGCTCTTTTTTTCTTTTTTTTCTCACTATCGTCGAGGATTCAAGACATTTCACCTCCTGTAGGAGTTTTTGGCATAAAAGATATTTATGTGTAAACTTGTATTTATTATAAAAATCCATATAAAAATTCAAACAAATAAATTTTTTTTATGCTTTGGGCACTTCTCTCAACCTTTTTTGATGCTCTTGCAAGTATCTCTCGGAAAAAGTCTCTTGAGCTCAATTCCATACTCTCAGCATATGGGTTTAAGATACTATGAATGTTTGGCCCAATAGTGTTAGTCCCAATATTTTTCATCACTCATTCTTACTCATTTCAGCATCTTACAGGCTCTCTTACTCTGCTTGTTATTGCTATTTGTTTCGTACGGATAGTTTCTACAAACCTTTCGCAGTATATCTACAAAAACGAAAAGATTACGACACTGATGCCATATGAAAACCTCAACAAAGTGATGAGTATCATCGCCTCTTTTTATATACTCCAAGATGGAAATATCAAGACAGTGATAATCGCATTTATAGTTATTATACTTCTACTTTTCTCTTCAGTTGATATAAAAAATATCAGACTTCCTCGAGTGTTTTCACTGGTGTTTATACACGAGTCTCTTGTCGCTTTGAGAGCACTTCTCACGGCATTTGTTCTCAAAAAACTCTTAAACTATGTAGATTATTATGTTCTTGAATCTTGTATTTTAGCTATATTTCTCATTATTGGAGCTTTTACATATAGAGATTTTCAGAGATTCCCATTGCTCGATAAAAAGTTTTATGCCTATAGGTTGACTGCATGATTTCTCGGTTCTCTTTCAAACGTTATTAGCCTCTACCTCATCACGTCGATAGGACTTATTAGTAGTATTATACTTTCTTTTTTATGAATAGTTGCTAAACTCTGTATGTCGTGATTTATTCTCAAAGAAACGATAAAGAAAAAAGATATTTTGCTTGCACTCAGCGTTACTGGGCTTGTAGCTATTTGATTTTTTGTAAAATAAAATATGTTTTGGGCAATTCTTTCTCCTATATTTCTCTCTTTCTCAACGATTTTTCTCAAAAAATCGCTCCTTTCTCAAGTGCGTATTTCAACATCTTGTTTTAGTCTTTTAGGATTTACAGGGTATCTTATATTTCTCGCATACTTCTTTTTCTTTTGGAAACTTGATTTTTCTACCGTTAACTGGTGGATTATTTTTCTCGTTATATGAGTTTCAGGACTTTGGGCAATTATTGGAACTATCGCACAGTATGTGTATACCAATGAAAAAATATCGGTTATCACTCCATATGAGAACCTTAACAAAGTTATTTCTATGGTACTTTCATATTTTATTTTTCACGATGTCACATTTATTTCTTTTCTTCTGGGTATATTTATCGTACTTATCATTATCGTTGGTTCTCTAGATTTTAAAAAGATACAGTTTCCTCGATTTTTTTGAATCTTTTTTCTCCACCAAATACTCACTGCCGTTGCTACAGTTGCCATAGGATACGCACTGACAAAAGTTGGTTCTGTTGAGTACTTTATACTAGAAAATGTGTTTATGATAGGTATGTATATCATCGTCATTTTTATGAGAAGAGAAACACAAGAGTTTAAGAAAGGTAACAAAAAGTTTTATACAAACAGATCACTTGCTTCGTTTATGGATGCATGCGGATACTTTATTTCTTTGGTAGTTATCGCTTCACTTGGTATATCAACGAGTATCATCATATCTTTTGTATACTTAGCAGCTATCTTGAT
>CAYTMN010000002.1:0-16334 GCA_964438925.1 uncultured Candidatus Peribacteria bacterium | reverse complement strand
TACGCCTTTTTCAAAGAAATCCCTGAGAAAAGAAGTGTATTTTTTTCTTTTATAGTGTTAGGATTAGTAACATTGGCTATGTATTTTAATTCGTAAAAGTACGTATGGATAGATACGCAATTTTACTCCATCATATAGGAGTCACTCATAAAAAACTTCACCTTCTCTGGGACATGGGAGAAGACTTTGAAGCTATGTACACCAACCTCAGTTTTGAAAAACTCAAAATGGTCTATGAAAAACCAGAACAAATAGAAAAAATACTCGAAGCGAAAAGAAACATAGAAGAAGAAAAAATCTTCTCAACACTCGAAAAACTCTGAGTTACTCCCATACTGTTTGATGCGCCGAAGTATCCTACACTTCTCAAACAACTCTATTCGCCACCATTTATCCTCTACGTTCAGTGAACTCTCGACAACAGACCAACTCTTTGAGTGGTATGATCTCGCAAGATGACTGACTATGGAAAAAAAGTGATAGAAAATATAGTACCTGATGTGGCAAAATACTTCACTATCGTCAGTGGAGGTGCTTTTGGATGCGATACTTACGCACATCAAGTCACTCTTAAAGCAAAGCAAAAAACTATAGTAGTTGTTGGTACGGGGATAGATATAGTATATCCACAAGTAAATGAATCTCTGTATAAACAAGTCATAGATACAGGAGGAGCGATAGTTTCTATATTTCCTTTAGGAACTTCTGGAAGTAACTTTACCTTTCCTATGCGCAACGAGATAATCGCAGGTATTTCTCAGTGAGTACTTGTAGTAGAAGCAGCAAAAGAGTCTGGGAGTCTCATAACAGCAAAACTCGCCCTAGATCAGTCAAGAGAGGTTTTTGCTATCCCTTGAGATATTTTCCATACCAACTCTGCTGGATGTACAGAGCTTATAAAAAAAGGAGAAGCAAAGCTAGTGTCTCGCTCTCAAGATATACTAGAAGAGTATAACATAGCTCTTGAGTGACAAACAACACTCCCAACGTTTCAGTTTTCTCAAGATGAGAGATATATCTATGAAATACTGACTACAGAAGAGAAAAGTATAGACACTCTCGCAAAAACTCTGTGAAAAGATGTTGGGGCAGTAAGTGTGTATCTTTCAAGTCTAGAACTAAAAGGAGCTGTAGTAAAACTCAGCACTGGAAAGTACCAAATCAGGTAAAAAAAAGTTTCAATTTTTTAAAAAATCACTATACTAACATCCAATAAAAAATAAATATTGTCAGTGAGCAACGTTTTTATACTTAAATTGGAAGTAATTCTCTTGATACTGTCGAGCGGATATATGGTGTTTTACGGTTGGAATAGAGTATATCAACTCTATATCGCCTTGCTAAAGATAGTTGCTCCACAAAAGCTTAAAAACCAACCAAATACCCCACCAAAAAATGTCATAAATGTTAAGAGAATTGATTCTGAAAAAGCCTTTCATGAGGATATAAAAAAGGAGAAAAACCTCTCTGAGGAACATAAAAATAGACTCATCGACATCATAAAAAAAGTCAGAGTAAACTCGTCGAAGTCATACTATGAAGCCGCAAAATCACTCATAGTAGAAGGGCTTGCAATAGATAAGTTTAACAAAGAACTCAACTTGGAACTCGCTATCATATATGAAGCAGAAAAAAACTTTAAAAATGCTGAGTATATCTATAGAGACCTTATAGAAATCCACAACGAAAATACAGAAATCCTCAAAAAACTTGGATACATATTGGCTCTTCAAAAGAGATATAACGAGTCTATAGATATGTATGAAGAAGCATTTTCTAAAAACATGGGAGATGTACATGTGATAGATCTCCTTACAGACTTGCACTACGAAGTAGGGAACTACTCATCTGCATACAAATATGTCATCATGTCACTCAAAGAAAAACCTAGAAGTATAGACAGACTTTTACTCAAAGGAGAACTTTCCCTCAGAGAAGGGAAACAAGCAGATGCAGTACTCGCGTATAGGCAAGTGCTTGAGATGCAGCCGTATAACACCGATGCTATAGATGGACTCAGAAGTCTAGGAGAAAAGATAAATTAATGTAAAAAAACTATAAAATATGGCGTATTTAAGCCATACAAACTTTTAAACCCTTTTTACACAGGGTTTTTCTTTTTTACATTTACTTTATGCGAAAACAAGTACAATAACTTTCGAAATTATTTGAAAATTAATGATATGATAAAAGTTCCTCCACACTCGATAGAAGCAGAACAGTCAGTTCTCTGAAGTCTTTTGATAGATAAAGATGGTTTTTTACTTATCGCAGACATCGTGACTGCTGAGGATTTTTATGATGAAGTACACGGTATCATCTATAACGCGATGCTTGATCTCTACAAGCTCAACAAGCCTATAGATATAGTAACTACCAAAGAAAAACTCGATGATAAATGAGTCCTTGAAAAGATAGGAGGAGTAAGCTACCTTGCTTCACTTGTAGATATCGTTCCTACAAGTTCCAATATAGCAGAGTATGCAAACATCGTAAAAAATAAATCAGTACTCCGTAGACTTATCCGTGCAGGAAATGACATAGTTTCTCACGGGTACAACGAGCAAACAGGTCTCTCAGAACTCCTAGAAAAATCAGAGAAATCTCTTTTCAATGTGACACAAGTATTTATAAAAAACAAGCTTATCCATATCAACGAGATACTTGCTCAAAGATACGATGAGTTTGCAGAAATCCATGAAAATCCAGAACTTGTGACCAAACATAGACTTCAAGTATGATTTCGTGATTTGGACTATAAACTTGGAGGTTTAAAAGGTGGAGATATGGTTATCATCGCTGCAAGACCCAGTATGGGAAAAACAGCTTTTGCCCTCAATATAGCTCAAAATGTAGGTATGAAGAGAAAAAATATAGCGATATTTTCTCTGGAAATGAGTAAAGAACAACTCACAGATCGTATGATAGCAGCTGCTATAGGAGTAAACTCGTGGAAACTCGCAAAGTGAGAACTCGAAGACGAAGAATTTGCTCGCATAGGTGAGGCTATGGAAAAACTCTCTGAAGCAAATATATATATAGATGATAGTGCCGGAGGAAGTCTCATGGATATAAAAAGTAAAGCTCGTAGACTCAAAATGCAGTCAGGTTTAGATATCATCGTTATAGACTACTTGCAACTTATGACCAATGGAAACTCTCTTAATAGAGTACAAGAGATAAGTGAAATTAGTCGTGGTATTAAGTCACTTGCTCGTGATCTTGATATTCCTATCATAGCTCTTTCACAGCTCTCGAGAGCTGTAGAGTCTCGTCCTGATAAAAGACCTATCCTTTCTGACCTCAGAGAGTCTTGAAGTATTGAGCAAGATGCCGATATAGTGATGATGATGTACAGAGAAGAATACTATGATGAATTTACTGATAAAAAAGGAATCACAGAGATACATGTAAGAAAAAACAGAAACGGACCAACAGGTTCTATAGAACTGATGTTTAAAAAAGAAAATCAAAAATTTTTAACTCTTGATAAGCAAAATATTTCGCAAGAATATGAGTAAAATATTAGAAACAATTGAAAAATTTCCTGAGATTGGAGAAAAAGATATTCTCAATTTTAAAGAAATTGCCAACGCATTAGAAGCCATTTCTCTTATGGATGAGGTATCTATAGATGCACTTTTGCAACTTCGCCCAAAACTTCAACTCCTCAGAGACATATCTGTTGGCGCAAGAGATTTTAGCAAGATGTTTCATGATGCTGTAAAACTTTTACAAGAGACTCAACCATGAGCATTTAAAACTTCTTTAGCTCTCGTTTGAGGGCTATCAAAGGGTGCAGGAGATATGTTTGATGTTTCAAAAGAAGAAATAGGGAGAAAAACAAAGATATCTCAGTCAATTCTTCTTATACTCATAGAAATACAAAATGCTATTGCAGGTCTTGAACCTAAGGTGAAAAAAAAGACTGCAAAACAAAAATTTACTCAACTACAAGAGCTTATAAAAACAAGTGTAGAAGCACAAACAGAGACACAATGATACTCTCATACCATCAATCAAGCTATACTTTGAAGCGCAACCAATTAACTTTTTCTTGTAAAACAGAAAAAAGCAGTATTATAGCACTAGATTCATAACTTTTTGAGTATGAACAAAAACTACTCTTTCATTCTATCAGCATTTTGAATTTTGCTTGTGAGTATTTTGTGCCTAAGTCTCTTCACAAATAGTTTAAGCGTTGAGTTTAACAAAACATTTATCATCCATACAACTCCAAAAAAAGTAGAACCAGATGCTCGATTTTTATCCTACTTCACAGGACAAGATGCAACTTCTCAAACTGTCAAAGAAAAACAAACTCTTGTTGAGACAAAAACAGGGAGCATCACTGCGATAGCATTTGGAGATACACATTTCACTCGTTGATTTTCACACTATATAAAAACAGGTGAAAGAAAAGAGTCAGACTATTTCGCATGTTTTAGTACAGGCTCACTTTTGTCATATGACATCGTATCCGTAAACTTAGAAACCAGTGTAGCAAAAGCTGAAGAGTGTCAAAAATCTACAAAATCTATCGTTTTCCGAACAGAACCACAGTACCTAAAAGTATTTAAAAATATTGGAATTACTCATTTTAACCTTGCAAATAATCATTCATACGATTGTTGAAAGACTGGTTACAGTGCAACAAAAGAACACCTTCAAGCCAACGGGAGTAACTTTTTTGGGGAGGGGAGAGGCGACGAGTCAGTAGTTGCAACACAAAATATTCGTTGAGTAAAACTCGCATTTATCGGACTGAGTGACATAGAGATACGTCTCAACCTCAAAGAAAAAGCTGCACTTGTAAAAGAATGGAAAGATAAATGATATGTAGTTATCGTAAACATACACTTTGGAACAGAGTATCAAAAAAAGCACAACAAAACCCAAGAAAATATTGCCCATACTCTTGTAGATAATGGAGCAGCGATTATCATAGGACATCATCCACATGTAGTACAAGACTCAGAGACATACAAAGGAGTACCTATCTATTATAGTTTAGGAAACTTTATCTTTGACCAGCCATTTCCAGAAACTCTTGAAGGTCTTTGACTTACCTACGAGATCACGGCAGACGGTGTAAATAACCCACAAACTATCAGTTTTAAAAGACATAAAAAATACTACGAAATAGAAGACTGTAGTATGTTTTAGTAAAATAATTACTCATACAAAAAATTAATAGTCAAATATTTTTTACTATTCTCTTATATTGATTTCACTTTTTTCGCTATAGTAGTATAAGTCTAAAAATTAAGTACCCACTTATTTTATAATAGCGAAACTGTATGAAAGATTTCTCGAAAAAGTACGATCCAAAGGCATTTGAACAACAGATATATACTACTTGGGAGAAAAATGGCTGCTTTGTCCCTACAGCAGAAAAAACAAAAGAATCATTCTACATTCCTATTCCTCCTCCAAACGTAACATGAGTGCTCCACTTAGGACATGCTCTCACACTTACACTCGAAGACATTATGACTCGTTATCACCGTATGAAAGGGGATGCGACACTTTGGGTACCAGGAACAGACCACGCAGGTATTGCAACACAAGCAAGAGTAGAAGATAAACTGACAAAAGAAGGAAAAACAAAACATGACCTAGGAAGAGAAAAATTTCTTAAAGAGTGTTGGGAATGGGTAGATAAGTATGGAGGAACTATCAAGTCTCAAGTACGCCGTATGTGAGCGAGTTGTGACTGGACAAAAGAGAGATTTACCCTCGATGAAGAACTCAACAGAAGAGTAAATAAAGCCTTTGTAGATTTGTATGCAAAAGGACTTATATATAAGGGGGAGTATATGGTAAACTACTCACCTGGACTTCAAACAGTACTTTCAGATGCAGAGGTAGACTATAAAGAAGAAAAAGGAAAACTCTACTACATCACGTACTTTGTTTCAGGTTCAGATAGTGAAGTAGTGATAGCTACTACTCGTCCAGAGACACTTCTTTGAGACGTGGCAGTTGCAGTACATCCAAAAGATAAAAGATACAAGAAACTTCTCAAAGGAAACAAAAAACTTATCTTACCTATCGTAAATAAAGAGATACCACTTATCGCTGACGATATGGTAGACCCAGAGTTTGGTACAGGTGCAGTAAAGATAACTCCAGCACATGATCCAAACGACTTTGAAGTAGCGCTTCGCCATAAACTTCCACTTACAGAAGTAGTTATAGGAAAAGATGGAAAGATGACAAAACAAGCAGGACTTTTTTCAGGACAAGACTTTATGACTGCGAGACAAAACATCGTGGAACTTCTCAAGTCAAAAGGAAATCTCCTCAAGATGGAAAACTATGTAAATAGAGTAGGGTATTGTAGTAGATCAGGAACAAAAGTTGAAACCATTATCTCAAAACAATGGTTTATCAAAGTACAGCCACTTGCAGATAAAGTACTCAAGTGATACAAGAAAAAAGAGTTTGAGATTATTCCAGAAAGATTTGAAAAAGTATTTGAAGACTGGATGTTTAACATCAAAGACTGGTGTATCTCAAGACAACTTTGGTGGGGGCATCAGATACCAGTTTGGTATAGTGAAGATGGAACTCAGTTCTGTGCTGAGACTCTAGAAGAAGCACAAAAACTTGCAAAAAAACAGTTTAAAAAAGACGTAGAACTCACACAAGACCCAGATGTACTTGATACATGGTTTTCTTCAGCTCTTTGGCCTTTTTCTATCCTAGACTACGATATGTGGTGAGGAAAACAAAGCGAACTCGTAAAAAAGTTTTACCCAGCTCAGATGCTTGAAACAGGACACGATATACTATTCTTTTGGGTTATCAGAATGCTCTTGTTTTGATATGAATTCACTGCTCAAACACCATTTAAACAAATATATCTCCATGGACTCGTAAGAGACAAACATGGAAAAAAGATGAGTAAAAGTGCAGGAAATGGAGTGGATCCACTCGATATGATAGAAAAATATGGAACAGATGCTCTCAGACTGACACTCTCTATAGGAAATACTCCTGGAAATGACCTCAGATTTGACGAAGAAAATGTAGAAAACAATATGATGTTTATCAACAAACTCTGGAACGCTTGTAGGTTTGTATACACCAACCTATGAGAAGAAATAGGAGATATAGCAAAAGACCCAAAAAAACTTGAAGCAAAACTGGTAAAAAACTACGATACTCTTATGGTTCACGAAAAGTGGATTCTCAGCCGTGTGAAGTTTCATGCAGATGCAACATCAAAAGCTATGGAATCATACGACTTTTCAAGAGCAGGAGAAGACCTCCAATCATTTACAAAAAATGAATTTTGTGATTATTACATTGAAGAATTTAAACTCACAAAAGAAACTTCAAAGTTTGGGAAAGATGTTATCGTATATGCTATACACAACCTTTTGAGACTTTGGCATCCATATGTCCCATTTGTAACAGAAGAACTCTACCAAAACCTCTGATTTACCGGACATCTCATAGCTGATGCTTGGCCAAACCAACTCAAGGTGTTGAGAGACGATGAAATAGAAAAAAACAAAGTGATTATTATCGACCTTGTAAGAGAAATCAGAAGAATCAAAGCAGAAAATAACATCCCATCGGGAGGAGAGATAGCGCTCTTTATACAAGCAAAATGAAGACTTAAAACCATAGTTTCAGAGTCTTTAGATATCATCTCAGGAATCGTAAAGTCTACCCAGAGTACGATAGTTGCCGAAAAACCAGACAACTCTGATGCTCTCTCATACGGAGTGATAAAAGCCTGAATAGAAGTGTATGTAGATACTTCATCTTCTATCGATAAAGGAGCAGAAAGAGAAAGACTCAAGGCTGCTATAGAAGACACGAGAGAATACATCACTATGATTGATCAGAAACTCTTAAATGAAAACTTTATACGAAAGGCTCCACCAAGTCTCGTAAAAGCAGAGATGGAGAAAAAAGCGCAAGCAAGAGCAAAACTTGAAAAACTAGAGGAAAAACTCAAGAAGTTTTCATAAAAAATACATCAAAATAAAAAGACCTAGAGAGGTCTTTTTATTTTTTTATCATATTCACTTTTTTTCTCTTTATCACTGAGTGTCTTGTAGGCTTTTTCTATTTCCTTTGAACTTCCTTCTTTTTTTATGAGTGCTTTATATGCTGCTTCTATTTCTTTTTTTGTTGCTGCCTTTTTTACTTGGAGTATATCGTAGTACGTTTTTTCTTTTTTTGCTCAGACTATTTGTTTTTTAGGAACATTTACGGTTGTACTTACTGGTATCTTTATTGCAGTTTTTGCAGCTCCCCCTCCAAGTCATTTGAGTAGCGCCAATAAGATGATACTTCCAGCTATTCACATGACGGTTACTACAGGAACATTGAGTCAGATATAACTCTCTGTA
Organism: uncultured Candidatus Peribacteria bacterium; assembly: GCA_964438925.1. Taxonomy (GTDB): domain Bacteria; phylum Patescibacteriota; class Gracilibacteria; order BD1-5; family UBA6164; genus CAYTMN01. The sequence goes on along the minus strand of CAYTMN010000002.1, from coordinate 7,962 downwards.
TACGATACTTTTATATCTTTAGCAGAGTTAAACTCTACATCTTTTCCATCTTTATCTTTGTGAACTACTGTTATGTTTGCAGTGAGATTTTTCTTTTTGATTCTCGTTTTGAGTTGTTCCCAAAAACGTAGATCATATTCATTTCTTCCTTTCATATTGAGCTCAGTATAGTAGTCTCAAAGAGTTTTATACTTTACTATCTTTTCTCCTTTTTCATTGATAGTTTCATAGGGAAATCATTCCCAAGTAACATCAAACACTCTTTTGGTTCATGGAAGTACATTTCCACCCTGATCGTTGATAGGAAGATAGTCAACGACTTGTTCTCCTACAAAGGCATCAGCATCGTTTTTGATGATTTTTTTTCAGATTCATTTCAACTCTTCTCCATTTTCATCGGTGATAATTATTTTACCTGTTGGTTTTATGTGGGTATTTCCATCATTTTCAAAAGTGATAGAAATATCTATAGGATCAGGAGTGTCTTTGTTTGGAGCAATATCGGTACTTCAAGTTCACGTATCTGTTCCTCCAGTTCAACTATCTGCTATACTTCATGAACTTGAGTCACTAGAAGTATCTTTTTCTCAAAGAGCTGTTTCTTTTACTTTTTTAAGTGCACTTAAAACAAACGTAGTAAAGCTTTTTCAGAGAGTATTGTTTTTACTTGAAGCTCCAGCTCCACCTCCATCACCTCATCGTACTTCTATGAGAGGAACATTTCCATCAACTACTACTTCACCACTGACATTTAAAAGCACGAGTACTCCTATCCTTCTTGCAGTACCAAGATTGGTACCAATTCATCAAATAGTATAGTTAAAAAGAGTTGCTCCATAGTGACCGCCTGGAGTTGCATCTGTTGGTATTTGTATAGTGACGAGTACTTCTCTCGATTCTCCCGACGCAAGAGTAAAGTTTGGAGTATTTATACTCATCCAGTGTGCTATATGCGCCTCAGGAAGCTCAACTTCACTATTTGGTATAAGTGTAGGAGTCCCACTAGTTCACTCAGATAAAAAGTTTTCAAAAGAAACCGCGAGGTCTACACTAAATTTTGAGTAGTTAAATATAGTAATTGGTCTTGTGATAGTTCCTCCTCTATTGCCCTCGAGCTCATACCTAACTGGAGTTACCGTCATAGCCAACTCTCATGGTTGAACCTCTCAAAACACTCAACCGTCAGCAGCAGTTGCAGAAGATATTTGTACACAATAAAAACTCAGGAGTATCAAGGCAAAAAGAGAAATATACTGTTTCATGGAGATACTTAAAAAATACTTAAAAAATCATATTTTTTATTGGGAAAAAAGCAAAAAAAAGATGCTAGTTTATAGCATCTTTTTCAAGTTTTTATGTATAACTTAAAAGTTACCAGTTACAGTGATTTGTACAGTATCTGTATAATCAGTTGCAGCAGGAGTTTGAGCATTTACTTTAGCTGAAACGCTAAGAGTAATATCATTTGTTCCACTGAGAGCTTCTGGCTTATTTGTAGTATAAATAGTATGAGCAGTAGTACTATTTACTTCTGTACTAAGACTTGAACTTTGTGTATATCCAGATACAGTAGAATCTGAAGCTGCATTTAGAGCAGATGTAAACTTATAACTATCAGCAACACCATCAGCAGTAAGACTGTTGATAGCAGCACTTGTTGTAGCACTTGTAAGTCCTGAGTTTGTAGACTTAGCAGTTACTGTAACACCATTTCTAGCGTTTGTTCCTACTTCTACGTCAACACTTCCTGTAACATATGTTGCAGAGTTAAGTGTACCAAGAGCGATTGTTGCAGCTGATACTACCATGTTGAGAGAAGGAGCAACTGTAGCAGTAACTACAACTCCATTTACCGTTCCACTTGCTGAACCCGATGCATATGTTCCATTCCAGTTGATAGCGGCAGAGCTACCTCCTGTGATAGATCATGTACCAATTTGTACTGCATGAGCATTGCTTGTGAAGGCTGCCATCCCCACGAGAGCAATGTACGCAAGTACTCTTTGTGTTTTTGTTTTTGTCATAATAAATAAGGTTAAGTAATAAAGCTTTATTATGCAATATATATTCTACCTTATATTTTTATGCGTGTCAAAAAATGGAGAGGTTTAAATCAAAGAATTATTAATATGTATTTAATAATAAAAAAATCTCTTATTAATAAGAGATTTTTTTGTGAATATTTTTTTTAAAACATAACGTCTTGAGGTATCTGCATCGAAGTGGTGGTTCCGTTTCAAATTTCTCAATGACCGTTATATCACCAACATTTCATAACTCCAGAACTTAGAAGGGCACATGTCCGGGAAGTAGAACCAATTCATCTTCAAACTACATCTACAGCAGTGGTAATTCATACAACTTGAGTAGGAGTACTTCTAGCAGTGGTACTGTTTTCACCTAACTGACCATATCCATTGTATCATGCACATTTTATAGTCCCATTGTTTATAAGGTAGCAAACACTTATATACCATCATCCATAGTCATCTCCCATAGTAACGATTTTTGTTACCCCAGTAAGTCATGTTGGAGTTACAGGACTATTACTTTGAGTAGTACCTCCATTTCCAAGTTGACCATACGAGTTATATCCACAAGCTCTCACAGTTCCATCACTCATTTTTACCCACGTATTGAGGAGTCATACTGTTACATCAACAGCACTTGTTCCTATACTCGATACTTGAGTAGGGATGTTACGTTGCGTAGTATCTCAGAGACAAAGCTGTCCATTGGAGTTATTTCCCCAACACCAGAGTGTTCCATCTGTTTTTACAGCACATCTATGTCCGTATTGGTTAGGGTAGTCTCAAAAAGCAGCCATTTTAGAAACATTTACGATACTACTATTTGTTGGTACCAGTCTTTGAGTGGTAGTATTATCTCAGATAACACCGTATCCATTGTATCACCAACATGCAGTACTGTTGTCGGTCTTTTTTACACAAAATCATCATACATACCCCATACCATCAAACACATCAGCGATACCATTTGCAAATATTTGAACCGGACTAGTCGCAGCGGTAGTTGAGTTATTTCCTACGTTTCCATTTCCATTGTACCCCCAACACCAGAGAGCTCCAGAGGTACCATTGAGCGCACAAGCACTATTTCCAGAGACTTCATTTGCCTCACCAGAGATAGCAAGTTTTGTTATCCCCGTCAGTGTTCATACTCTCACTGGCATAAAAGAGTGAGCCGTACTTGCATTTCCATTTTCTCAACTTCAGTTATATCACCAAGCATATACAGTACCATCATTTAGTATAGCATATGCATTTCCAGTGTTCATATAGAGTTTATTTACAGTTCCTGGAAGTGGTATAGTTTGTGGAAATACTTTACTCAAAGCAGGGTTTCCATCACCAACTTGACCATGACCGTCATATGACCAACACTTTACCGAATCATCTCCCATAACAGCACAATTATAGTAGTACTGCCCTCCATTTTTGTTTTCTGAGAGTTTCTTTACAGATTTTGCATTCCCTCATCATCCAAGTCATACCCAAGAGAGAACTCCTGCACCATTCGTTGCAAGTACGGCATTGGCACTTCCATCAGATGATGGAAGGGTCCAAGTGACATTTGAAGTCACTCCATTTGCAGCCTTAAGTCAAACAAAGTTTGAAGAGTCAGCATCAAACATTTTGAAAGTTCCTTCTCCCTTTAAATCCAAACTTGTTCAAGAGATAGAAACTTTGTTTACTCCACCTACATCAAAGTCAGTCAAAGAGGCACTGTTAAACAACAGAGTATTTCCCCTCACACCTATACCATACGAACCAACAGCGGTACCAGCGTCATAGAGAAGTATTTGGTATTCATTGTAGTTATCCATAGGACCGGTAGCAACGTTATTACCTATTTGAAAACGTGCTACAGGGTTGTTGTTGAAAAGTCATATATTTCCTCCTCAAAGGATAGTGAGTCTTTCGGTATTTGCCGTCGACATCCTTATAGGTCCAGCTTCATTTGTATGAATATAGAGAGGACCAGTACCTCTACTTGTTAGCCAAGATGCACCGTTTGGACCACCATTGTCTCTAAGAAGTCTCAAAGAATAGTCAGTATACGTATCATCACCATGAAAGTCTATGTATGCCCATCTATTCCCAGAGTTATAGGTAGAAACCTCTATGGCATCGTTGTTTAACTGAGTTCCACGTATTTTTGCTTCTCAAAGTACATCGAGTTTCACTCAAGTAGTGATACTTCCGGCTCCTATAGCTATACCTCATCCGTTGATACCAGCAAATATACTTCATCAAATTTGAAAGTTTGGAACAGTACTTGTACCGTACCCATTTCCTGCTCACTCATAGTAGAGTGTACCTGCAGTATAACGAATTTGATGTGCTATATCTCCATGATCATGGAAGAATATAGTAGCATCACCATTGGTAGCGTTTGGAGTAGCTCAACCTATTTCTATACTATTTGTATTTATACTTCCTGCAGTTTGTGCATAGTTATTTGCAGCAATCTTTCCGTTTATATCAAGTCTTACACTTCCAGAAGGAGCCTTTCAGACTCATATATTTGAACCATTGTCTTGTATCGTACCAGCAGTGAGTGAGCTTGCACCGTTGTATCTAGGTATGTACCCAGAAGTACCAGCTCCAGAGAGAGTGCTCGCTGCAGCTGTGAAACAGTTTGCTCCGTTTTGGTCACAGTATTGACTCGCACCTATCGTTCACTCAACATCGAGTTTTAAACTTCAAGAAACATTGGTAGTTCCTATAGATACGTTTCCACTGTTATTGATACGTATTCATCCGGCAGCAGATCCCCAAGGCGCTATAGAGAGATTTCCAGTATTTATGGATCCAGCACTAAAGGTAAGGATTAAATCATTTGCAGCAACAATAGGGTTATTTGCCCCAGCTCATGCATTTCCCGGCACAAGTCTTATACTTCTCGTTCCATTCGAAAAAACGGCTCCATCATTGGTCGTTGCAGTAGTTACTCTAAACTTATCACTACTTGGACTTCCTCAAATTCCTACATTTCCAGTACTTTCTATCACGAGATTATTTGGAGATCCTGCAACTCACATTCAAAGAGTATTTGCTGCAGAATAATTTATAACCCCATGACTTGTATTATCGGTACGATATATTCTCAAAGAGTTTCCAGACTTTATTCATAGATCTCAGGTTACTTCAAGCTTGTTGGTTCATGGAGCAGCTCATACACCAACGTTGGTTCCATCGGAAAATATATTTCTGGTACTGTCTCAAATGATTTTTACCCATCTTACAGTGTCGTTCCATACGGTTGCACTCAAGTTATCTCATGGAGATCCTAAGAGGTTGTAAGATGAAGGACTTCCAGTGATAGCTGACCAAGCGAATATACTAGAATAGGTAGTCAAAACGAGGAGGCTCGAAATAGCTAAATGCTTTTTATTGATAAACTGTATCATAACGGTATGTGGAGTTATAAGATAAGTAGATTATATGTTTTGGTATTTATTTTCAAGAAACATTTTATTTTTTTATAAAGTACAAGGAAGTACAGAAGTATCTATTATACACGTTCAAAGTACAACAGTAGGTATAATCGCTGGATCTACAGATGAACCTATATAAAACTTAAGCCTATTTTCTGCTATCTTCTGTCCTGCTTCAGTTGCTCTTGCAGTATTTGCTATAGCATCTATCTCTATCACTTCTTTCATGATAGGGAGATTGGCTATGCTGGTTCCTGTATAGGTACTTTTTATAGCATTGAACAGAGCAAGTTTTCCTGGGTCAGTGGTCAGATAGTTTTGCAAGTCTGTACTTGTTCCATTGTATTGAAGTGCTATGAGTGAACCAGTAGGAGTAAAGCTAAATCATCCAGTATTATTAAACTCTGTAGTACTATATATATAGGGGAGATTATTGAATCCATGATATACCAGTCTTTGGTTTGTTACGACAGTAGTTACATCGGTAGATGCACTATCTGCCGCTACGATACTTGGTAGTGCGAGTATGTAGTTAATGTTGGAAACATTTATCTTTGCGACTTGACCATTGTATGTCCCGAGTACATAAGCGATTCATTTTTTTGTTCCCGCAGCATATGCAGAGTCTATAGGGGAGAGTACAAAAGTATCAGTACCATCGTCCTCTAGTCCTCAAGCTATCTGAAACTCTTTTTCACTATAGAGTCGAGAGTAGGTATATTCTACCTGTTCTTTAGGATCCATAGGCTTTTTATCAAGATTTGCTACATTGGTAACAACTGAGTCTCAAAAAGTTCCCTGTGTCCAGAGAGGGGAAGACATAAACGTAAAGTTTGTTCCTGATGAAGGGATAGGGTATATTCAAGTTTTTGCCTTATAGTTTTCTAGGCTCACTGCCATATTGTTGAGTTCTTTGATTCTCGCTCCATTACGTGCACTTACAGCATAGTCTTTGTAAAAGAAAAATCCGGTAGTCATAACGATAGCTAGGACTATGATAACCGTTACCATCTCAACCAACGAAAAACCAAGGGAACTTCTTTTCATACTCTTTAGTACTAAATATTAATAACTCCAATATTCACAAGTACTTCCTTCTTTTGGGGTAATAGCAGAGGTTGTTTCAGAAGCAAAACGAACCGTTACATTCCCATTCGCAGAAGGTTTTATAATTCATGCTATTTCAGCAATATTTCCAGTAGTTGCAGCTGAGTTAGTAGTAGTAGCACCAGCATCATAGGCATTGTGTGTTCTCACAGTATTTGCAGTTGCTGAAGCAGGAATTTGGACGTTATATCACAAGAGAGTTGTTGTAGGTCAAGTGATAGACCATCTCGACCCTGTAGTAGCAAGAGCAGCAGTATATAAAACTCTACATTCAAATTGGTAGCGAGTTCCATTTGTAACTGCAAAGGTAAGTCACGTAATACTTGCATAGGTAGTAGTAGCATTTGCAGTAGCATCAGCCGTTAAAAAAACTCTCTGTCTTAATTCAGGTACCATATATACATCACCATTTGTATCTACCGATAAGTTTTTTCCATTTACGGTACCATTGGCACTTGCAGAAGTGAGGTTGGTAAATCTCAGACCAGAAGTTCCAGCAACACCTGTAGTTATCTCTATTTTGTTTCCAGGAGTGGGGTCTCATATTCAGAGTCTACTTGTAGAGTTATCCCAAAAGAAATTTGCATTATTTTGAGTGAGGTATCCGTTGGTAGTTACAAAAGGAATAGACCCTGTAGTCATAGCTGTTGCCCCAGAGATCTGAGCAAGAATATTTCTCGTAGTACTTGGAGAAAAATAGAGTTGCGTACCATCGTACTCCATAGCTCCAGCTTCTGCGGTAGTGAGGTTTACTCATGAAGTAAACTTGAGAGGAGCAGTATTGGCTGTTGCAGTACCTGCCTTTATGTGAAGTGCCGCATTTGCTGTTGCAAGTCCGATTCAAACTCTATTTCCTGTTGCATCTATAAAAAGCGTATTTGCGTCAAAGTTGAGGTTATTTGGAACACTCACGGTAGAAGCATTCATTGTGAGAGTGTCAGCTCCAGCATCACCTATGGTTACAGAACCATTAAAAGTTTTATCTCCACCAAACGTCTGAGTTCCGATAGTAACCACTCAACGAGCAGTAGCAGAAGCATTTGGTATATTGAACGTATGAGTAGAAGTAGTAGAAGATATGTTAAAATCAGGTCCAGTACTTCCAGTGGCAAAAGTTTGAGTAGCAGCAGTGAGTGTATTGAGAGAACCAAGTTTTGTTCCTAGTTGCGTTTGTATGGCACTAGTAACACCAGATAGGTGTCCAAGTTCAGTAGCAGTAACAGTAGATACAGCAACCTTTCCACTTCCATCAGAAGTAAGAGCACGACTGGCAGTGAGGTTTGAACTGGTTATGGTAGTAGCCCCTCAAGTGATAGTAGCTTGTTTTCCAGTAAATTGTGTTTGTATAGCACTGGTAACTCCAGATAGGTGTCCGAGTTCAGCATCAGTAACGG
>CAYTMN010000001.1:9724-42436 GCA_964438925.1 uncultured Candidatus Peribacteria bacterium | reverse complement strand
ACGCTAGACCATCAAGGTATACAAGAAACCGATGTTTTTGCTCACTCAGAGTGAGCGATCCATGCACTTATAGCAGCACAACTTTTGCCTCACAGATTTAAAAACATTGTTCTCAACAGTACCGTTGGTCTCGCAGAAGAAAAAACAGTACTTTGACTGGTGGTGAAAACTATCAAAGAACAAGTTTCAGGAAAAGTAAAAGACATCCTTCGTGGAACACCTACGTCCTATGACGCAACAAAAAACAGGGTTGCAAAAGACTGGGATGGATGGACTGGAAATGTCGCAAATATGCTCTGGAGCTCACTGAAACTCATGCCAAAAGTACAACTTCTTCCCTACATACAAAAAGTGAGAAGTCTTTGAGTAAAAGTGTCGCTTACACATGCAGAAAATGATGCAGCATTTCCTCTAGAACAACTCAAGGCAAAGTTTTGAGGTGCACCTGAAAAGTATCTTGACGGGTTTGCAGTAGTACCAGACGCTGATCATAACACTATCATACGCCAACCATGACCATTTGTAGAGTATGTGGTTCAGAGGTTTTTCTCTGGAGAAAAACTGTAGGTTTTATCTTATATTTTAAAATTTTTTTATGAGTCTTTCTGATTTTGCTGAACTTTTTGAAAAAGGTATATTTCTCATCACTTTTTGAATCATCGGTTGTTTCTACTTTTTAGCGATGTGGGTTTTGTATGTAGGTGTTACCTCAAAAAGAAACTACCAAGTCTCTGTCGTTCCTACAAAAAAGCCTTTTGATATACACGATCCTATAACTGGAAAGGTACAAATAATGGTAAAAAAAGACACAAACGTAGGTGATGTCGTTGTGAGTTTTGGGAAAAAAAGTATGACCGCTGCTCCGCACGACAGATGACTTGTTCTCTGTAAAGAAACACTCTCTGCACCACTACTACACGCAGGAAGTATGGCTGAAGTACCTTTTACTTTTGAACCACTAGATACACTCAAAAAAAAGTTTCTGGAACAACGCTCATCCCCTCAGTTAGAAAGATTTGTAAACACAGAGGGAGAAGGAAATATCTACCACCTCTTTGTGGAACTGAAAGGAGAAAAAAGAAGCGCCTTACACATATTGCGTCTCCCTGTTATTGAGAGCAGTACTGTTATATTTCAGCTTGAAGACGGAAAGATACTCTAACCCCTATACTCTATGACCGATACTCCTACACCTTTTGATACTTCAGATGTTAAGATCGCTGAAGGGTTTGAAACACTCAGACAGATGATAACATCTGTTGAAGGAAATACTCTACATGCTTCCCTCGCAAAAAAGATAGCAAAAAGTATGGAAACCTATCTGTGAAAGTTTGAGGAAAGACTTTCCTCTGCGTCGGTAGTTTTTGACTTTTCTTGACCATGAGAGACCAAAGAAGTCCTCCAAGGGTTGATACAACAGGTTCAAAACTCTCGCAGTAAACAAGAGGTACTTACGCTTCTCGAAGACTTTCACAAAAAGATGGTCGATATACTGCTCATCTTGTCTGTTCAGTGAGGAGTGTAGTTACTCTTTGATTTTTCTTAAACGGTGTTATACTCTTACTTATACTCCCTAACTTTTTCTTATGTCTGACTCTATTGTGGAAAATTTCTTGTTTGACTATGTCTTACGCAGAGAAAACATTCAAACATCTATACTCAGTCTCAGAGATACTATAAGTAGCCAAAATATCAGTTCTGAAGACAAAAAAGAACTCTCTCTATTTCTCGTAGGAAAAGATATAGTTGATGAGACACAAGAAATAGCAACTCTTATACAAAACTACAGAACACAAAAACATTTGCCTGTAGTGTATAGGCTCATATTTCAGTATCTTGAAAGTATCATAGACATAGATGATCGTGAAAGTCTCAACTACCTAGTAAGTGAAAAAAGCGATGAAATAGAGGTAGATATAGCTATAATTTTTAAAGAAATAGTAGAGGATATCGTAAGATACGTACAACAACAAATGATGCAAAACGAAAGTTTTGTAGAGATATTTTCTCACGACTATCTGAGTGATACCGAAAAAACAGCTCTCAAAAAAATGTTTGAAGATATACACATCGAACTTGACGAAGCTAGCAAAGAAAAAATACACAAAATACAGGAAAAAATACAAACAACTATCGCTTGAAATAAAGCTATCAGAGACATTCAGTAACATTTCTTTTCAGTATTAAAAGTATTACTTTTCCAACTATTTATACTTTGTATAACTTATAGTACTTTTACTATTTTTATAACTTTTCTTATTTTCAGTTTTTATAAAGCGAGAGCAGGTCAGGGTTTTTCGCTTTTATTTGCTATTTTCGCAAAAACTCGTACTATTGAGTCCTATTTTGCTTATCATACAACTATGTCTCTACAAATCATTCTCAACTTTAAAAACCAGATAGCAAGAGATAAATTTCTCACAAACCTCAAAGACCAACCTGACGTAGAAGTAAAGGACTTTGAAGACGTTGTGGACCTCAAGATACTCGAAAAAAGTGCCAAAAAAGTAAAAGGACTCACTTTAGCTCAAGTAAAAAAACAATATGGCTTTTAATATACTCTTTAGTGAGGCTTCAGTAAGTGTATTTTCAGAAGTACCTGACACTGATGTAGCATATATCATAGAAAAGATATCTCTTCTTTCCAGTTTTCCACGTCTCCCAAACCTCAAGATGCTTTCTCGTTTTACCCAGTCTTACTGTTTTAGAGCTGGCGAATACAAGATACTCTTTCATATACAAGCAAAAAACATCACCATAGAAAAAGTCTACAGTCAGTACTAAAAAAGAGGCTTATGCCTCTTGTGAATCTTTGAGTACTACTTTCATAAACTCTTTTACTGCTTCCTGTATCATCTGCCTCTCATGTTCTTGTGAGGTTTTGTTTTGTTCTATGGTATAAATGATCTGGAGGATTCTCGGAGGATTGGCAAACTTGAGGAGATTCCACCATGTGAACTCATCTATGATTCCATTTTTGAGCCAAGCATCTATATGCGTTTTTACCTGTAGCAGGTTTTTAAGATAGGTATACGCAAGTGGTTGTTCCATCTCTAACACTTTTTGTTTATGAGGAGATAGCCAAAGGGCATTTTCTTTTATAGACATACTTTTGAGAAGTATTTGCGTATCGTATGCCATCATCGCTTTTTGTGCGAGGGACAGGGTTTTTGCTACCTCTCACTTTACCTCTCTAATACTTTGAGGTGTTTCTTTTTGGAGGCGCGCTGAGCGTATAAAGAGTTTTGTATCTACGATGCTTGCTTGTACCAGCTTGAGTGTTTGTTTGTCGACCGATTTTTTAAAGTTTGGTTTTTGTATGAAGAGTACGAGTGAGTCTGTTAAAAGCTCTAGTTCCTGTATCTCTAGAGTATTTGAAAGTTTTTCTGTGGGAGTGAGTGGGAGTGTGTCTCCTTTTTGTATCACAGGCGCCCAGTCATTGCTCGGTCCTATAGTTCCACGAAGTTCAAGTGGTTTTTTCCCCATATATAGATAAAAAAGTATGTATCTATTAGACCATACTTTCTTTGAAAATACAAGTTTGCTCCTTATTTTTCTCTACTCTCTCTCAAATAGGTAAGTTGTTCTACTTTATCTTTGTTTGCATCTATAAATGTTCTGATGTTTTGAGCGATATCGGTAACGAGAAGTTTGAGTGTTCCTTGTGCAAATCATACTACCTTTATGTTATGTCTTGCCAATTGATTGGCTCCTATGCTCAGAGATGGTACCTGTTGACGTAAAAACCTGATGACTCGTTTTTGTACAAACTCCCAAAACATAGGGTCTTTTGAAAATGCTTCAGCAAAACTCTGCCCCTCTATAAAAGGAACTCTTGTGGTTACCTGACTTATACCTGTACGAGAGTATTTTTGAGACTCTACTGAGTTTTCATCAAGTAAGAGAAACTGTACTTCTACTTCTCGTACCTCTTGTCCTTGATACTGCTGTACTTTTGTGAGAATAGTACAGACTCGTGTGCAAAGCTGTGACTGTATGGTATGATAGAGCACTATATCGTCTCGCTGTATCCCTGAGTACACTTTTACACAGGTGTTTCCATCTTTAAACACATCACTTTGTCCTCCATCAACTTCTCTTTTCCAGATATGGTCCATAGAGTTTTATGCTGCGATTTTTTCTAAAAGTTGTGTTTGTATCATTGAGCAAAAGTCTTGAATCTGTGGTGTAGGGATAAAACGAATGTTTTGAATTTTGAGTATTTGCTCTAACTCTTGTCCTGTAACTGTTCAAAGTTTTTTTCTAATAGCATCTACTCTTTGAGCCACTGCAATAGTCACGTCAAAATCTGACTCCATATATACATTTCCTCCTGCTGCTAGAAAGTGAGCATTTCCCCTACAATATCCACTTAAATCATTTCTACACTCTTGGAGTGCTTGATCTCTTTTATTCATACACATTTTTATATAAAAAAATATGATTGTATTGTATGAATTTTTGGTGATTTGCAAGATATTTTAAATGTAACTTGTATTTCGTCAATATAGGTCTATAATCTCCAAAATTTTTTATACATATATGAGGATAGTACACACAGAGTTAGAGGCACACGGCTATACTCGAGATGTTGGAAATCTCGAGAGCCTACGAAGTGCTACGTGAATGAGACAAAATCTCAGAGCCGATAATCCACCGATTATATTGGATACTGGTGACTGGGTACTAGCGGAAAAAGCCGCTCCATACTCAGATATGGATTGTATGATCGTCTATGGAGGAGAAAATATGTGAGTGAGAACGCTCGTTGACTGTACTCCTCAAGAGAGAAAAAGCCTAGATGCACTCTTGAAAAAAGTCGTGAGTGGGCTGGAAAAGACCTATGAATCTCAACTTGCTACTGGAGAGTACAAGCTCGTGGTCGGTATAAATGCAGCAACACAACCATGAAATGGGAAAGCACAGTCTGTTTTTCGTCCCCACATACATATCTCTCTATTTCGTACAGAGCCAACCGTCGAAAACCATATGAGAGTTACGGTTGGAAGAGTAGATGAGTTTCTCTCAAAGCTCAGTATTAACGATGAAAATAAGTATCTTCTTGATGGATTTGAAGACTATCTCAAAAGACACAGTAGTCTCGCTCAAACCATACCATCTGTTGTGTACAATAATACACATCACGCGCTTGATATCATTTTGCCTGATAATAACTCCCTCACTTGAGGAAGAAATACAAAGTATATGATGCTTTTGTTTTCCTTGCTGGAAAGCTATACTACTGGCTTTAATAAAAGTATAGATTACGACTTTGGGATGGCTGTAAACTCTCTTTGACTACAGTTTACAAAAGAACTGATGGCCTACTCTTTGGCTAGTTTTACTCAGGGAGGAAAAACAGTTTTGAGAATAAAGTTTAACTATCGTAGAGTTACTGAGGAAGGTCATCCAAAAGAACATGGGGCTTCTATGGAAATAGCTGGTTTTCCTGTTTCCAGAAAAGCAGTGCCCAATCCTACAACCCCAAACTCAAATGATTTTCGCAGAAAAATCACACAAATATTGGCATAAAAAATCCCGCATCTGCGGGATTTTATTTACGAAAGGAGTTTTTTGAAAACATCTACACTATCAAGTGCTTCCCAACTCACATCGTCTCTTCCAAAGTGTCCGTATGTAGCGGTTTTTTGGTAGATAGGATTACGAAGATTGAGTTTTTCTATGATTCCCTTTGGAGTGAGATTAAAACTTGTTTTTACAGCTTCGATCACTTTTTCTCTTGCTACTTTTTCAGTTCCAAACATATCTACAAAGATAGATACTGGTTCAGCAACTCCGATAGCGTAACTGATTTGGATTTCACATCTATCACATACTCCTGATGCTACGATGTTTTTAGCAAGGTAACGAGCGATATATGCTCCACTTCTGTCTACTTTTGATGGGTCTTTTCCTGAGAACGCACCTCCTCCGTGACGACCAATACCACCATACGTATCTACGATAATCTTTCTTCCAGTAAGACCACAGTCTCCCTTTGGTCCTCCAGTTACAAAACGTCCTGTAGGGTTGATATGAAACACTGTTTTTTCATCTGTGAGATTTCCAACAATTGGTTTGATAACGTGCTCTATGATACCTTGGTGAATTTCTTCGTTTGTTGCGCTTGCTCTATGTTGGTTTGAAACAACTACTGTATCTACTCTGAGAGGTTTCCCCTCAGCATACTCTACTGTAACTTGTGTCTTTCCATCTGGAAGCAAAAATGGAAGAGTTCCGTTTCTACGAACTTCTTCAAGTCTGCGAGAAAGTTTGTGTGCAAGACTGATAGGTGTTGGGAGATAGTTGTCTGTTTCGTTGGTTGCGTATCCGTACATAAGTCCTTGATCCCCTGCTCCTCCTGTATCTACTCCTTGAGCGATATCTGGAGATTGTGAGTTGATAAGGATTTGTACTCATACATCATCAGCACTAAAACATGCTTCAGGTTCGTTGTACCCGATTTCACGTATGACTTTTCTTGCTACATCTTGAAAGTTTACCCATGCTTTTGTAGTTATTTCTCCTGAAACGATAACCGTTCCAGTGGTTACAAGACACTCACAAGCTACACGAGAGTTTGGGTCAACCGCAAAACATGCGTCAAGTACTGCGTCACTTATCTGGTCACAGACTTTATCTGGGTGACCGCTCGTTACTGACTCTGAAGTTAAAAAGTAGTGCATAACAAAAAAGTTATAAAAATAAAAAAATCTCTCCCCGAGCGAGAAAGATTTTTGTGCTTCAAAAAAGAAGTGTGTGAAAATATCTTTCCCTGCAAGAGGGTAGGAATTAGCACCTTGCCGCGCTTTAGCGGGGTAGGTTGCTGGAGTGATGATGACGAGCCTATTCTCTCTCACTCTCTCTTGATATGTTTATCAAGTACTAATATATTAGTGAACTTGTAACCTTTTGCAAATCAAAATTATACAATATCGAAAAGAATATGGCTAAAAGCTTTTTTAAGTTTATGTATCAGCCTTTCTCCCTCTTCTGAACCTATTTGTACCGAGATAGTATGGTGACTTTTAGTGAGGATATCTAAAACTTTATTTCACAGTTGCCGTCATAGTCCTTGTTCTCTAAAATCAGGGTGTACCAAAATAAGGCCAAAATCCCCTACATCTTCACGATACGTAGTAATACCTATAACCTGACCGTCTATTTTTCCTACACATAGAGAAACTTCGCTGAGATCTTGTGCTACAAGATAGGGGTCTCTTATACCGCTAAGCAGATGCACTCCATACTCCTCTACCCGATGCTCCACATAAAAGTCCTGTACCTCTCTTGGAACAGAATCCCCTTTTTTAATTTGGTCAAATTGCACTAAAGAATCGAGCATATTATTCACGTTTACAAGCAAAGAGAAAAGAGAACATTGTTCAAAATGACACTATATATCCTTGGCTATTTTTATATTTTATACACTATAATAAAATAGTCAATGTATGCGGGCAAAATTGCATATATTTTCTCTATAGGTATACTTTAGCTCGTTAATCTCAAAAAAACTATGAACGAGAAAGTGTATGATCTTGCCGTGATTTGAGCCTGAGCTGCAGGGATATTTGCCTGTATCAATGCTCCTAAAACTATGTCGAAAATCCTCATAGAAAAAAACGAGAAAATAGGAAAAAAAGTGCTCCTCTCAGGTGGTGAAAGGTGTAATGTTTCCAATATTGATATCACTCCAGAAAATGATTATTTTGGGAAAAATAAAAAGGTACTGCACTCTCTTTTCAAAAAGTTTTCCAACTACGATATGATAGACTGGCTTGAGAGTCGCTGAGTCCAAACACATATAGAAGATAGAGGTCGTATCATCCTCCATAGTGGAAAAGCGCAAGAACTTGTAACACTTCTGGAAAAAGAACTCAGAGAAAACAACACACAAATACTGTGTAACTTTTGAGTTGAGAGCCTCAAAAAAGAAGATGAGATATTTGTCATACAATCATGAGAAACGAAAATTTATGCAAAAAAAGTAGTTGTGAGTACTGGAGGGAAAAGCTTTGCTCAAGTTGGAACTGACGGTTGGGGGTACAGACTTGCAAAAGAGTTTGGGATAGAGCTTGTAGAACCGTACAAGTGACTCTGCGCTCTCATCACGAAAGAAGATCTCAAGGAGTTATCTGGAAGTACCGTGTTTCTTACCTTTCGACTGTTTGATGATACTAAAGAGATATATAGTGAGTATGGTTCGTTTCTTTTTACGCATTTTTGACTTTCAGGACCACTCGTTTTTAACGGAGTTATACGACTTTGAGAACACTTGCGAGAAAAGTGAATTCACCAAGATGAACACCTCTACATAAAAGACCATATACACGCAAAGCTCGTGTTTGATAGCGAACACCTTACCAAGAGAGTGAGAGACTTTTTTGGACTTGATGAAGAAAATATGGAAACAACTCTGCACATAAATGACCTGAGGTCTTGGGCTGAAGCAAAAGTCACGTGAGGAGGAGTGGTAGTTGATGAGCTCGATAAGCATTTTCAAAGTAAAAAAGTCCCAGGACTCTACTTTATAGGAGAAGTGCTGGACCTCACAGGAAAAACAGGAGGATTTAACCTCCAAGTAGCGTGGAGTGCGGGGTATGTCGTATGAAAGAGTTTTAGCGAATAGCTTATCTATAGATTTGAACTATCTTCTCATCTCCTCAGACTCAAAACTCCATAACTCTATGAACTCTGTTTGAAGCTGCTCTACTCTCCACAGACCACCTCTCTGCTAAGTCAGGATGTGAACACTTTTGAGTATGACTTTTAGGGTCTTGTGTCAAACCACACTTTCAGTTTTCAAACTCACTACAGTCTGCACAGTTGATAGGAAAATGTACTGATGCCATACTACAAAGTTACAAGAGTAGGTTTTGGAGTTTCTACCACAGGAAGTCCTCTTTGTGCTTTTGCCTTTGGGTCTAGACCTTCTCAAAGCCATAAAATATGGGCAACACTTTCAGCTCCCCAGCTTGCTGCTTGCGCAGGGTTATAACAGATGTGTTTGTCTCTTGGATAGAGTTTATCTGTCAGCGGGCAAGATACCATTCAAGTCTGTGTCACTGAAGCAGTTGCTATGATACAATCCCCACAGTTTTCAGGTCTTCACATAGTGTATATGTAAGAAGGTAAATTCATTATTTTATAAGAAAAAAGAGAAAAAAGGCAAGTGTTTTCTCTTGATTGCTTTGCAATATCTTGAATTCTTTGAGGGATTCTAGTATAATGCCTTTACTTTATTTCATCATTTGAAGTTTATGCTTGATTCTCTTATTCAGTTTCTCACATCCATTTCTCTAACACTTAAAAAATATCCTGATATTTTTAAAAAAGTTTTGAGTGGTGTATACATCATCCTCTCTTTAGTTTTAGGGTTTTTTCTTCTTGTATTGCTCTATTCACAGTTTAGAGAATTTACTCTTGCGCTTTATATCTTCTCATGAGTACTGATTGTAGTTATTGCTGCAATCATATACTTGCTTTGAAAAGAGACAGAAAAAAACTTCTTTTTACTCTTTATACCACTATGTCTTTGAGTTATAGCTCTTACTGGTTATTTTTATTGAACAGATACAAACATCAATCGGTTTACTAGTATTCTTCTTCTCGTTTACCCAATCATATATCTCCTCGGGAGGTTTACTCCAGTACAAAAAATGAAATATTTTCCAAAGATACAGCATTTATTTTTTTCTTACTCTTTTTGATTTTTCTTCTTTTTAGCGCTCAATGTCCTTGTTGTTTCTATATGATTAAAAGTTGGAATCATGCAGCCATGGATAGATGGAATAATACAAATCGTAAGAGATCATCCAAGCGGAACATTTTTTATACAAATCCTCTTTTTTATCGTTTTACTTCTTGCAGTTCTTGGTCCAATATATTCACTTCATACCTACTATGATGCTCAGACTCTCCCTTCTAAGAAACGAGGACTTCATATCGCAATCCTAGTCTTTTGATGTCTATTTTTCCTCTCTTTTTCAGGGAAAGTTCTTGAATTTATTTATGACAATCAGATTTCTCGTTCTGTACGCATTTTGCAAACAGAGTCCATCTCTTATGAAACCTATACAAAAGCTAAAGTAGCATTTCTTGATTGGGCAATCTTGAAAAAGCTGAATGCTCATAACTTTTACAATACTGATTATTTCCAAAAACTCTATGATTCTACACCTGAAGCATACTTTAAAGACGCTCTTAAAACTGAGCAAAATAGACGTTCTTTCGCAACTAATATGAGCAAAGTAGGAGCCAATGCTGAGGTACTTTTGAGTCTTTGAGAAATAGAAAATAAAGTCTCAGTTCCAGAAAGTGGAGTTTGAATCCTGACTACAACCTATAGATTTCACCTCACCAATAAAACGAAAATAAATCAGGAAGGAATTATCTACTTTGAAGCCCCTACTCCTGACTCTGTAGTAACTGAGCTCAAGCTTGGGCTCAATGGAGAAAATATGGGACAAATAGCTCCAAAATGAGCTGCTCGAAGAGTGTATGAAGAAAGTCTTGTAAAAAATATTGATCCAGCTCTTATAGAAAAGGTAGGTCAAAGTACCTACAGTTTACGAGTCTTTCCAATTCCTAGCAACCAAGATACCAAGAGTCTTTGAAGACAACTCATTGAGGTGACTCTTTTAAGTCCTATCTGAGTAAACACAAAGTCTATTCTCTACTCTCCTAGACTTTCATTTGTAAATATTACTCATGATGAAAATAGTTCTTTTATTTCAAAAGTATACACTCAAGGCACTCTTATAAAAGAGGACATTACCAAGAGTGCTACTATAGAAGAATATCTTCATTCAAACCATACTCTCACTCTTGCAGATGTAAAAATTGAGCCTACAAAAGATATTCAAAACTTCTGTGCGAGTCCTAGTATTTTACAATTTTTGATTTCAAATAATATTACTGCTCCTTCCTCTTGACTGGTTGATATACTTACCTCTAAAAATACAGGGCCCCAAAGCGGGACTGTATCTGATAAGTCAAATTCTGGAGACAAAGTAAGTATATTTTTTGACAACTCTTTAAGTGTTAAAAGAAATGGAGCAAATAGACTCTATACTGAAATATATGATGCGGTAAAAAACCAATGAGGAAAACTCAATGATGTTGACGTATATGCGTACAACTTTGATGTACATAAGATAAGTGAGGTGAGTGATATCAAGTTCTGGGGATACTCAGATATTGATACTACGATTGATTACATTATAAACAATCAGATTTCTCAACAACGTATTATTTTTGTCACTGACGATGATAGCTTCAACTTTTCAGCTGAAGAACAAAAAGGACGAAATCTCTCAATAGTACTTTCAAATCATATTTCAGTTATCAAGGTAGGGCAAGCTATCAAGTCTTATAAAGCAGATTTTAACTCTCTTGTTGCTGCAACAAGAGGAAATATATATGAAGTTGTTTCTCAAAAAGATATCCCTGATGTGCTAGGGAAAATACTCTATCCTCCTACAGTATCTACAGATGCTTGCGAAAAAATAGAATGGAGTGCTCCCCTAGAGACTATATACGCCGGATACATTTGAAATCTTATGATGTCAAAAATTGCAAATGAGACAAATTGGGAAATGGTTGCAGATTGGCAAACATCTATAGCAAAAAGATACAAAATAGTAAACCAATTCAACTCTCTTATTGCTCTACAAACTGAGCAACAAAGACAAGATTTGGAAAGATATTCTTCTGATAGTTCAAAGTATGATACGGTAAAAAAAGAACCTACAAGAATGAATTTCCCAGACTTTCCAACTTCAAATTCACGTTTCCCTACCCCAGTCTCTGACGTTTTTCCTAGTGATGTTGAGATTACTGCTCCAATCTCTGATATGTCAGTACGTGAGCTTCCTCAAGGATTTGCTCAAAAAAGCATAACTGTTCCTTCAAATGCAAATGTAGGTAACCCAAGAGAATCTTTTACTCCTTCGTTTTCAGACACTTCTGCAGGAAGAAGAGGAATATCTTTTGGGGAAGCAAGTGTGCATAGTGGAATCAAATGAGCTTCATCATGATTGTCTCAATCTTTCTCTGTAAGAGGTAGTATGTGGAATGACTACAATTATGGATACTCAAGAAGTATGAATCTCTTTGATTTCTTCTTTTATATAATACTCCTTATACAGTATATTGCTTGGATACTCTTTATAAGAAAATATTTTAAGAAAGAGGATACGCAAAAATAATCTATAAAAAAGGAAGGTTGTCCTTCCTTTTTTATATTTTTTGTTTTCTTTTTTCTAGGACTCATTGAAGTATATATCATCATCCACCTCCACATCACACGATAATAAATATATATAGAAAGATCATATCATAGTTGAGAGATTTTTGTGGAGTTTCTTGAAAATTTTTTGAGACTGTTGTTAGAAAAGGTATAGATTTTACTTTCTTTGCACCTTTCTTTTTTGTAGATTTTTTCTTTGTGTTTTTGAGTTTTGCAGCTGCCTTTTGTTTTTTGAGGAGAACAGCGGTTTTGTACTCAGGAGTTATGGTAAATATTTTTTCCTTTTCCTTGAGAATTTCCCTATTTTCTGTGAAAATCTGGACTTTCAATAGCTGTTGTCACTCTACAAGAGGTCAAGTATAGAGATAGGAAAACTTTCCTATACTATCGCTTTGTAGAGATACTTCTTCTCGAAATATATGAACTTTTACCAGACTCAAAGGTTTTGTTTTCCCAGAGACTTTTACTCATGACTTTAAAAGAGAAAGTTTGAGAGAAAAAGGAATTTTTTCTTTTTTGGATAAAGCTACTTGTTTTGTTTTTTGTCACAGTTTAGACACTTTTTTATGCTCTATATCTTCTCAGAAAAGAGCAAGTATAGTAGATCTCCGAGATAGATTTTTTGGTACATACTGCTCTACTTGAAAATAGTAAGAAATATCATCGAGAGTTTCGAAGACTTGAGAAAAAGAAAAGTCATGTAGTAAAGGCGGAAGTGTCTCTGGTTCTGGAAGAGTTTCTTTGATAAGTTCTTTATCAGCCCAAAGTCATACTTTTGCTTCCTTTGCTTCTTTTTCCGCTTTTTTAAATACTTCTGAGTATACAAAAGGAAAATAGAGATATGCTCGAGCGTATCCTTTTTCTATAAGTATTTGATTAAATGTCTTTTCTTGTCCATCTAGACGGATATATCCTAAAAGTCTCCCATATTTGTCCCTATAGTTTTGTTTTTCTATCTGGAGAAATACCGTTTGTCACTCAAGAGATGTACGAGTAAACTCAAACGCTTCTTTCCCAAACTCTTGGACCTTTTTCTTTGGATGTTTTGTTTCTGGAGTATCAACGCCTATGAGTCTGAGCTTCTCAGAGTGACCATCATCAAAAACAATACTCAGAGTATCTCCATCAATGACGTGTAAAACTTGTACTTTCTGGGAAGATATTTCTAAACTTTCTCTGGTGATAATACTTCACGGTCGTACAGGAAAACTCCAAAAAAGAAAGTCTACACGACGTTGGTTATACCAAATAGATACTTCCCCATCTTGATTTTTAAGACTCAAATGTGTCTGGTCTTTGTAGAACTTTTTTGTAGCACGTGGTAAAAGATAGATACTTTCTTCTATAGTATATTTTTTATCACCACTTGAGTGTATGATGAGTCATTTGAGGTGCAATATATTCCATGAAGTATTCTCGAGCTGTACCCACTCATCACTATCTTTTCATTCTGGATTTGGGAAAAGAGATTTTATCTTGAGTGAAGAGTAGATATGTGCATCTTCGAGTATCTGAGGAATATCTCACTTTTTGAGAATTTGTACTGTAAGAACATCTTGTGAAGTACTTACCCCATCACTCACTTTCAAAACTACTGTATACGTTCAAAGTAAGAATTTTTTTGCTTTTGGATTGGCCTTTGTTGAAGTCTCTCCATCTCAAAAATCCCAGTAAAACTCGAGGTTTTTTCTGTCCAGTGAAAAGCTTTCTTTTCAGGAAAGATTCAGGCTACAAGTGTCTTGTGTGTAACAAATAAAGTTCTTTTTTTGAATGACTTTATTTTTTGAAAGTTTTCCGTCAACAGTTATTTGTGCTATGGGAGGAGAATATAGTTCTGGAATGTCAGAAAATAAGTTCTGAAATTGAAGTGTATAAGCATATGATTGTTGGCTTTTTTCGTCTGTAACTACGAGAGAAATATTGTGCTCTCATGGTCAAAAAGAAACTATTCAAGGATTACATGAACTTTTAGATTCTCTCTGGACTTTCCCTGTACCAAAATTCCACGTGCACGCTTCATATGTATGTGATGGAAATTTTACATTGACCTTACACTCTTCTTTTTCACATACATATCATTGACTGCTTTGCACAAGTCCTGACTGTATTTGTATTTTTCTTTCTTCTTGTGGTGCTCACGCTGTTGCCACCTGTATCTTTTTCGTAGAGGCTTGAAAAACGAGCAAACTCTCGGAAAAGTTTGATATGTCCTCTTTTTCATAGAGTTTTAAACGTATCGTATGTACTCATTCTGGGAACGAAATGTATCAAGGATTGCAGCTTTTAAGTGATGCTCCTGTAAAACTTAGTATACCACCCATATCCCATTCACATCCTATTTTTTCAGGAGAAATACTTCCCGTAAAGTTCTCGAGAGCGGAAACATTGATACTACATTTTTCATTTTTACATACCAATCATGATGATGCTTGTATTATGCCACTCTGGATAGAAATAATTGGTTGTGGAATACTCAGTTGTTGAGGAGTATTATGGATATTATATTTTTTCGATATAACAGTATCTGGCACATCTTTATGAGATATACTGAGGATTAAAATATGTTCTCATCTCGGTACGAGAACTGTGGTTGGGTTACAGTCATCATATGCAACAAATCAAAAATCTACACGACAAATAATGTCAGAAGCTTTAGCTCAACTAAGGTTTTCTTCAAGAGATATGTTTATCTTGCACTCTTCTTTGCTTTGATCGCACCATAGATCTTGTCACTGTGTTTGTATAGAGCTAGGTGTTTGAAAGGTTGGTTCAATAGAAAATTCATAAGAGGTACTGCCCGTTTGTGTCTGAGAAGTAAAAAAAGGATTATGAAACACCACTTGAGTTTGACGAGAGGTGCTTGCATCTTCTTTTGAATATATAGAAAGAGTCGCCTTTTGCTCACCTGTAGAAAAGTGGATGTATCAAGGGTTACAAGAAGTACTCGTTTGTATACTTCCGCTTCAAAAGTCCCAACTACACGTATAGTTTTGTTCTACAAATCCTCCAGTAAAAGAGTCTTGAGCAGAAAAGTTTACAGTGCAATCTTTCGCTCTGCATTCATACATTTCTCACACAAGAGAAAGCCCACTCTGGACAGTAATAATTGGTTCTGGAATTTCTCTTTTTTCTGTGGAATGTATAATCTTTATACTTGTAGACTTGGCATTTTCTGGATGAAGGAGTTCATATATTTTAAATGTGACAATATAGTCTCACTCAGGAAAAGTAACCGTATTTGGGTTACAGTTGTTTTCTTCTCACGACACAAATCAAAATGCAATTTCACAAGCGAATTTTTTAGGAATGTATCAGCCAAAAGTATCTTCTAAAGAAATGTTTACACTACACTCAGGTTTTGTCGTGTCACACACATATGTATCTATACTTCCTGTTTGCGATATTTGGCTTCAGGTAGATACTTTTTCAATATATGAAGGAGTCTGCAACGTGTAGAGAATATCTGGAATAACTACCGTCTCACTTGCATCGAGAACCATTCATACATTTGAATTTTGAGGAGTATTTTTTATGACTATCTCTCTTTGCCCTACATTTGATGGATTATTTTTTTCAAAAACTTGTATATGTACGTGCGTTTCTCAAACTGGCATACTCACTGTTCCAGGGTTACACTTTTCACTTTCTGGAGTTTCAAATCAAAAGTCTATATGGCAGTTGAAACTCGATGCACTTACATCTCAAAAAGTGGGAGTAATATCGAGATTTACCTTGCACTCTGGCTTTGTAGAGTCACACTCATATGTATCCAATATCTGGTCCTTTTGCAGCAAATATGTTGGTTGCTGAAAACTTACTTGTATCGGTAATAACTCTGCTGCTGAGAAAATCGGACTCACTTTACAGAAAAGCAAAAGTACAAGGTATATTATCTTCTTGAACACCTTCATTGTTTTTTCTCTCAAATAAACAGAAAGTAAAATGTACTGAAACAGGAAAGAAAAAGCAAAAAACAGGTATTTTTTTGTAGTAAAAAATTAAACAAAAGTTAATTTCCCTTAAATATGCTATAAAGTCAGGCGTTTTTAAAAAATTTCTGAGATTTTTTAAAAAACTCTTTTCCAAAATAAGTTTACTACTCGTTTTCCTACTTCCTACTTACATATATTTTGCGATAATCCTCAAGAGCAGTACGTGAATTTCTTTTGACAAGAACGGGTAAGCGTCATATAATTGACGCACTTACTTTACAAATAACCTACAGTATGAAAAAAATTAGCTTATTAAAAGGTTTTACTCTTATTGAGCTCCTTGTAGTTATCACGATTATCGGTATCCTTGCAACTGGTGCAGTTTGAGTTTATACAAGTCAAATCCAAAAAGCGAGAGATAGTACAAGATACACTGACGTTACTACTCTTCGTGGTGCTATAGAACAAGTATACTCTGATAAATATGAGTATCCTGCTGGAGATACACTCCACGTAGATATTATGAAATTTCTCCAACAACTTCCAAAAGATCCTAAGCATGGAAAGAGTTGTAATAAAGGAACAAGTACTGCTGCTACTGAGTACTGTGGATATGCTTATGTATCTGGAACTCAAAATGGTATAGTTAACTCTATCTACGAAGTATCAACTGCATTTGAAAATGCAAATAATGTTGCTGATAAGGCTCTTAAAGATGATGGAAATGATGTAGCAAGACTTGAAATGTGAATCACTACAAATACACTCGCTACTACATACAATCCAACTGGTACACTTGCTGTAAAAACTT
Source organism: uncultured Candidatus Peribacteria bacterium (assembly GCA_964438925.1). Classification (GTDB taxonomy): domain Bacteria; phylum Patescibacteriota; class Gracilibacteria; order BD1-5; family UBA6164; genus CAYTMN01. The sequence goes on along the minus strand of CAYTMN010000001.1, from coordinate 25,443 downwards.
GAGTTTGTACAACTGCTGCAACTCCTGCTGTTCCAGCTGCAACTGATACTGTTGTAATCAACGGTAACACAAGTGATATCACTGCTCCTATCGTTTACTGTAACTAATATTGTTTCACTTTAAAAAATCACTCTTAACGAGTGATTTTTTTTATGGCTTCGATGGTCTTTTGAGAGTATGAAAAGGCAACGTATGGAATATGGTAGACTTGACTCAATATGATAGAATGAAGCCTCATAGCAAAACATATATCCATTTTTTGTTCTGTATAGTATGTATACACTTCCTCTATGGTATCCACTACATCTACTTTCGTGCTTACAAATTGTTTCAAAAAATGGTAGTCATTTGCTGAAGTATCTGTTGGGTGAATACTATGTGGGAGAAAAATAATTTTTTTTGCTCACTTCCCAACAAGAAAGTGTATCATCTCCCAAAGTTTTGCGACTTCTATCTCTTCATTGTTAGCTCCAGAGAGATACCCTGCACGAAACGCTACTCCTATCCTCTTCCCTTCTACATCTATATCGCTGAGTTCTTTGAGAGAAAAAGTTTTTGAGTGGAGAAGTTTGATAAATTGAGATTTTTTATGGTTATAGAGGGGGTTATCGTGAAATACTGGATCGTCTATTTCATGTGATGCTATTTTATTTTCAAAAAGTATTCTTCTCGATGTCTCATCTCTCACATACACTTTTTCAGCTCCAGAAAATATACGGCGTATCTTTGCGAGATTTTGCTTGTTTTTTACGTCTACCCCTACTGCATAAAACACCACCTTTTTTCTAAAAAAACGAAAGTGTTTCATACGTAAAAGCCAAAGATCAAGTGACTTGTCTGATACTTGAACTTCCCCATCGTAAAACAGTCCTCCTCCACCTATAACTATGAGGTCTGACCAAAAAATAGTTTTGAGGAATTGGAGATAATTTTTCAGGTTTTTTTTCCTGTTCCCTAGTCTAGAACCATTTGGAAAATACTCTACATATTCGACATTTTCCTTTTGAAAAAAAGGTTTTTTTGGCGCATAGCTAAAGACTCTAAATCTTGGAAATTGCTCTTCTTTTTTATACTTTTTTTCTAAAATTTCTATTTCATTTTTTAGGATGAGTTCGTCTCAGAGGTTTTTACATCAAATCGCTGCAAAAATAGAAATATTCATAACAAATTGGCTTAAAATACTTTTTTCACTATGATTGTTATAGTAAAAAGTTTATCGTATTTGTAAAGAATTTAAAAAAATATGAAGTTAGTTCTCTCGTGTTCTTTGTGATTAGAAAGCATCGCTCGAAAAGAAATAGAGATGCTTGGGTATACCGTGCTTGAGTGACGCGATAGAGTCATCATCTTTGATGGTGATGAAGAGGCGGTTGCGAAAGTAAATATGTGGTCGAGAGTTGGAAATAAAGTGTATATCCTCCTAGGAAGTGCAAAAGAAATAGACACGTTTGATGGACTCTATGAGAGTATTTCAAAAGTTCCTTGGAAAAAATATATAGATGGAAATCCTGTTATCGTAAATGCTAAGTCTATTCACTCTGCTCTCACAAGTACTCCAACAATACAAAAAATATCGAAAAGAGCTATCGTTGATGTTATCGGAGGAAAAGGAAGTTTTATAGAAGAAGATGGAAATAAACCAGTTATCGATATAGAAATAGTTATCGTAAAAGATGAAGTACTTATTATGCTAGATACTTCAGGAGATGGGCTCCATAAGAGATGATATCGCAAAAGTACTGTTGAAGCTCCTCTCAAAGAAAACCTCGCAGCATGACTCGTACTGCTTTCTGGTTGGAGATTTAAAGAACCATTTTATGATGTATTTTGTGGAAGTGGAACTATCATCATAGAGGCAGCAATGATAGCTCAAAACAGAGCACCATGACTTTTGAGAGATTTTGCATACGAGAAATTTTCTTTTTTCCCTGTTGGACTCAAGGAAAAAGTAGTAGAAGAAGCAAAGAAAAAGCTCTATACTTGAAGCTATACTCTTATCGCTTCTGACATAGATGAAGCGAGTGTTGAACTTGCACAAGAAAATGCAAAAAATGCTGGAGTTGAGAGTCTTATCCAATTTTCAAAAAAAGACTTTACTGAGTATGAAGCAGCAACTCTTAGCGGGACTATAGTGAGTAATCCTCCATATGGAGATAGACTCATCCCCTCTGATATAGACTCTTTATACCAAGAAATACGAAATCTCTTCAGAAAAAATCCTGAGTTGAGTGGATGAATCATTACGAGTTATGAATTTGACACAAAAGAAAGAGACATGTGGAAAAGAAGAAAGCTTTTTAACTGAGGAAAGGAAGTCGTGTTTTACAAAAAAAATATCATCAAGAAATAGCCTCTATCCCATATGTTTTATCACATATGGGATTATTTTTTCTGCACTATGAAGTCCTTCTGGGAGATTTCTGAGTATCTTTTCAACACTTTTTTCATTGTACCCCAAAGATACCAACGTCTTGAGTATCTCGTTATACAGTGCATCATCGAGGACATTTTTTGGTTGGTTTTTTTCTCTCATAGACTCTCCATAGCTTGTTTTGATGATATCTTTATCTTTCATTTCTAGGATGATTTTCTCCGCAGTTTTTGAACCGATTCCTTTTACCTCTAAAATAGAAAAAACGTCATTCATTGCTATAGCACGAACGAGCGTTTCATACCCCATAGATAACAATGACTGCCCCGCTTTCCCTCCTATACCAGATATCTTGAGAAGTTCTATGAAAAGGAGTTTTTCTCTTGATTCTAAAAACCCAAACAAAGACTGTGCATCTTGGGTAAAGTGATGATAGATATGCAGAAATATTTCCTCTTGCATCGATATTTTTCCAAACGTATTTTCGTTGATATGTATCTTATAGGCAACCCCTCAAGAAGTCATAAGAGTGACATTGGTAAAGTCTATTTCGAGTATTTTTCCTTGTATCGCTGATATCATAGTTTTTTTGTTATATATTTACAGTATACTTTTCTGCAATGAATTGAAAAGTAAAAGTTGGAAAAATTGGTTTTTTTCATATAATTGGTGCGATTTAATGAATAAATTTTACCATGATTGAAACGATTATAAAAGCTCTTATCGGAGACCCAGACGTAAAAAAAATAAAATCCTACCAAGCAATAGTTGAAAAAATACACCTCAAAGAACAAGAATTTGCTGGTTTTACTCAAGAATGAGTACAGCAAAAAACTCAAGAGTTTATGGCTCTTTTTCAAGGTCTTGATTTTAAAAATCCTACTGACTCTGAAAAGATTTGAACGATTCTCAATGACATAAAAGAAGAAGCTTTTGCTCTCGTAAAGCAAGCTTGTAAACTCCTTAACGGAAAGACGTTTGTACTTCAAAGTGGAAAAGAAATCACTTGGAATATGATTCCTTATGATGTTCAACTTATAGGAGGTCTTGCAATACATGACGGAAATATATCGGAGATGAAAACCTGAGAAGGAAAAACTCTTGTTGCAACACTTCCTGCTTACCTCAATGCCCTTACAGGAAATCCGGTACATATAGTAACCGTCAATGATTACCTCGCAAGACGTGATGCAGAAGAGATGGGAATACTGTATAATGCTCTCGGTTTGAGTGTTTGAGTTATCACGCATCATCAAGAAAAAAGTGCAAAAAAGGAAGCCTATAGAAAAAACATCGTATATGCAACTAACAATGAGTTAGGATTTGACTATCTCAGAGACAATATGGTAACTTCTTACAATGATATTAGTCAATCACGACTGTTTTTTGCTATCGTTGATGAAGTAGACTCTATCCTCATAGACGAAGCGAGAACTCCTCTCATCATCTCTATGCCTGACAATGAGCCAACTTCAAAATATATGAAGTTTTCAGAACTCATAAAGTTTCTCAAAGAAAACGAACACTATAAAATAGATGAAAAACACAAGGCAGCAACTCTTACTGAAGCGTGAGTGGGAAAGGTAGAAGAACTCCTCAAGATTGAAAATATCTATATCTCAACTCACTATAACGACCTCCACCACGTAGAAAACGCTCTGAGGGCTACTGCAGTGTATAAAAGAGATAAAGACTATATTGTCGTCAATGATGAGGTGCTTATCGTTGATGAACATACTGGTAGAGTTCTCCCAGGAAGAAGATACTCAGACGGACTTCACCAAGCACTTGAGGCAAAAGAAAAAGTAGAGATAAAACAAGAATCAAAGACTCTCGCAAGTATTACGTTTCAAAACTATTTCCGTATGTACTGGAAGCTCGCAGGTATGACCTGAACTGCAAAAACAGAAGAAGAAGAGTTTTATAAAGTATATGCTCTTGAAACGCTTGTTATCCCTACCAACAAACCTATCGTTCGTATCGACAAACCTGATCTACTCTTTAAAAACGAAAAAGGTAAGTTTGAATACGTTGTAAAACTCATTGATGACCTTCATAAAAAATGACAACCAGTTCTTGTCTGAACGGTAAGCGTGGAAAAGTCAGAATACTTGAGTCAAAAACTTAGAGAAGCCGGGATCCCCCACAATGTACTCAATGCGAAGTATCATGAAAAAGAAGCAGAAATCGTTGCAAACGCAGGTCAAAAAGATGCAGTTACTATAGCTACCAATATGGCCTGAAGAGGGACTGATATCAAGCTCTGAGATGAGGTAAGAGAACTTTGAGGACTCTTTATCATCGGTACTGAAAAACACGAGACAAGACGTATAGATAACCAGTTACGTGGAAGATCTGGAAGACAGTGAGATCCTGGAGTGACACAATATCTTGTATCTCCAAGTGACGACATCATGAGAATATTTTGAGGAGATAAACTCTTTGGAGTATTTAACTCTCCTATGTTTTCATCTTTACCTGATGATGAGCCACTTACAGAAAGTAAAATGCTTACCAATAAAGTAACAAGCGTTCAAAAGCAGGTTGAAGGACATCACTTTGATACGAGAAAACACGTACTTGAGTATGATGATGTTATCAATAAACATAGAGAGATTATCTACGGAAAGAGAAATAAGATACTTAATAGTGAAAATATCGATGAAGATATTCATGAAATGGTTTTGAGTCAAATCCGTAAATTTGTTGAAGGAGAAATGTCGAGAATGTGAGAGTATGCAGATAGAAAGGCTCTCTCTGGACTCGTAAATGAGTTTGTATGAATTCAAATTATTGATGATACCATCGAAAATGATGATATAAATGCAATAAAAACACCTCATGAACTCTCAAAATATATAGGTCACATAGCTATAGAAGAGCTTCATAAAATTCGTGGAACTGCAACGAGTGAAGAAGCATTTTTTGAACTTGAAAGAAGAATAGTTTTACAAAGTATTGACGAGCTTTGGATGAACCATATAGACTCTATGAGTCGCCTGCGTGAGGAAGTTGCATTTGAATGATATGCTCAAAGAAATCCTCTCGTAGTGTACAAAGAAAAAGCATTTGAAAAGTTTCGTCATCTTATTAACGAGATCGAATATAAAACTACTAAAGCTATATTTAGCGTAAAGGATGCTAGAGTAGTGGTAGAAGAGGTCACTCTCGATGCATCAGACTTTGTGGTAAATGAAGCGCAAATAGAAGAAAATCTTGCTACACATATCCAAGATCATCCAGATGCTCCAACGTGAGCAAATCCTCTATTTATGCCTCCACAAACTCCATCTCAAAGAAAAAAATTTAGAGTATAAAACGTATGAAAAAAATCCCCAAAGTTTTGGGGATTTTTTTATGCAGCGATTTTCATAGGTTCTACTGGTTCTATTTGGACAATGGGAAGGTCAAGTTGTTTACAAATTGCGTTATAATCAGCAAATGTTTTTGCCCTCAAAAGTCATCCATACAACTGGATTTCTCTCTCTAAAAGGTTTCCAGGGAGACTCGTAGCAAAACTGAGTCTTTCTTCCATTTTTTGTTTTTGAAGAGCTATATATGCATCTGTTTCAGGTCCATCAACAAGAGAGTTATACGATGTGTTGTACTCATACACGATACTAAAAAACTCCTTTTTTAGTGCCTCCACAAGTTCAGCTCATGCTCAGTTCATTTGCTTGAGAAGTTCTTCATTTTCAGGAAAATACTCATAAAATATACCTATCATATTTGCAAATGCTCCTCAAGAAAACACAGTCTCTTTTTTCACAGCTGCCTGAATATCTCCAATAATATCTTTCACTCTTTGAATGTTTTGTTTGTACCAGTCAATATCGCTACGAATATGAGTGTCTAGGTCTTGTACATCTTGCATACTTGAAAAAGTCCAGTGTGTATAACGAGTTTGTTCAAGAGCTATAGATTGCCTTGTTACTCTTCAGAAAATAGAAACTACTTTCTCTCCTATAGTTCCCAAGATAGAACGAGTTGGTGTCTGTAGCTCTGTGGAAGGAGTTGCTTGAATAGGGTTCTTTCTGTAGGTTTCTCTTCCCTGCATTTGTGCTATAAAGTTTTGTTTCCTTGCTTCAAGTCTTTTTCTAGCAGAAGCTGAGTGGGCTACATATCCTGTTTCCCCTTCTCAGAGTTCTATGAGTGCAAGAGCTCTCAGGTACGCTTCTGACTGCATTCCCGCTTTATCAACAAATGCTTGTGAAATAAAATCCTCTACCATTCTAAAATACGCTCCTTGGTCATCATAAAAGTTTACTCAAAGTTCTTGAGGGAGTACTTTTTTCAAAGACTGTACTTTTTGATGGTTTTCCCACTCTTGTTTTGAAGTAAATTGTGATTTGAAATTCAACATTTCATCAACTTGTTTTTCTAGAGCTTCAAGTTGGGCGATAGTTTGCTTATCTGCCATATATATCTTCTGTAGCTCTGCAAGAGCATCTAGTATTCTATAGTACAAATTTGATCCCTTTACTGACTCATATGGTGAAAGTTGTGGTATCATATGCAGCTGTATTTCTTCTAAAAGTATCTCAGGAGAGAGTCAGTTTTTGAGCTGTATTTGGAGTGATTGTCTTGCTACATAGCGATGAGGATACGAGTTTGTAGTTGCTTCCATCCCATATGCTACATGTTGATATTCCATTCACAGTCGTCTTTCAAAATACGATAATTGTGCTACAAAGTCTTCATCGGAAAAATACTTTTGGATAGCAGTATATATAGTAATGTATACCTCAGTAATATAGGCACTTCTAAAGTCTTGTTTTTCTCTGAGGAGGTCGACTGTTTTTCCTACTTTTGTAAGAATCTCTTGTTTATCTTGTTTTTCAGACGCTTCTTTTTCAGCTTTTGTTGCTTGCTTCTGTGCTTGCACATCATCGTATGGTTTTCTAAAGTCTGCAAGGAGTTTTTGAGCTTGAGATTTTTTCTCACTTTCTGGAAGTGTTTCTATATATGTAGCGATACTTGAAAGATTTTGTACAAAAGCTTGTTCGTCTCTTCTTTGTTTTTTTGCAGTCTCAATCATGCTTTGTACTACAAGTACAACAAAATCACTTGCATAGTGCTGTGCTTTTGCTATATCTACCCTTTCTTGTTGTCCTTCAAATGACATTGAAACTTCTGCAGCCTTTTGTATAAGTGTATTTACCACAAAAAGTGAACCCTCAAAATGCCTTGTCCCAATATCTGCTTCAAGTCTTGAAAGTGCATCACGTATGTTCCTTTCTGGAGTTTCATCGTTAAGTTTTTGTAAAAACCCTTGTCTTGCAATCCCTCTTGGAGTAAGGTTTATAGTTTTTGAATCAAAAATGTATTGATATCTATCGAGCGTTTCAAGAAACTCTTCTACTTTTTCCACTATACGTTTATCTCTGAGTTTATTTTCTTTTTGGTTTCTATACTGTAGGGCAACTCTAGTAAGTGTTTCATACATCTTTCTCAACTCAGGATTTGCCTGTATTTCTCTGATGGTTATTTCTGGATTAAACGTTATACCTAGTAAAAATCTGGAAACAAGATCTACAAGAACGTTTGCATCGAGAGTTCCATGTTTTACGAGATTTTCTTCTATGGCTGCAGAAGTTACTTCTTGTGCTGGTAGGCGAGCTTTTCTTGTGTCATCATCTTGTAGGTGAGGAAGATGACTTGTCTTTCACTGAAGTCTAAAATATGTTCTGAAAGTTTCTACTTGGAGAGCAAGAGTAAACTTTTCTTGTGATGAAGAGGCTTCTTTTTCTAGTTTATGAGCTAAAAGATGGGCTCTCCATGTAAGTACAGAACCTGCTTGCGTATTGTTCTTTGGAACAACGATAAAGTCTATTATTTGTTGTAAATTTGCTATAAGCTCCTCTTTTGTTTTTCACTCTAGATGTTCTTTTATAGTGGCTTTATCATCGCCCGTTGCACTTTTTTGAGACTCTTTGGTAAACTCAGATGGTGTCTTTTGAATATCTGCAATACTATCTTTTGTAGCAGTAATCACTGGAAAAGAAACTCACGCAAAAGTTTCATTTGAAACAAGAGTAAAAATCTCTTTTGCTCCTTTACTTACGAGTGATACTTTGAGTTTTTGAATAGAGTCTGAAAGGTCTTTGGCTTTTTGAGCAGCAATATGAGGAGTCCATACTCAAGCAGTATCTTGAAAAAGTGCTGCTTGTCTGATAATTTCTTTTAGAGGTTTTACTTCACTCTCTTCAACTTCTGCGAGAATCTTTCCTCAAAAAAACACACTATTTCCTCTAAATTCTATGTTCCACAAAGAGAGCTTTAGACTCTCTGGAGCTACGCGCTGCTGCATAAAAATATATTAAATATATAAAATGTTTATTGTCAATAAACAAAGACTTCTGGCGATTATAGACTGAGTCATTTTTTTGTCAAACAAGTTTTTTGAAAAAAGTAAATAACTTTTTCCCATATAAATGTGTTTATAACCAATAAAAAAGTACCTGATTTCTCAGGTACTTTAGACACAATCTCTTATTTTAGGTATTGTTTGAGTGGTCAAAATGCTATCTTCGTCCATGATTCTACATCAAACTCTCACGAGACTATCATCTGCTCTAAGTCTTCTAGTGTTGTGAACTCTCCTTTTTCAAGTTCCCCATCTTCAAGTGAAAAATTTTCTCCACGTATAGTTACTAAATAACACAGTCAAAAGTGTACTTTCCCTACTTCATTTGTATCATCGTTTATCCCACCTATAAGTTCTACAGATTCAACTATATCAGATGGTATAGACATCTCTTCTTGCACTTCTCTTAGAAGACAATCTACCATAATATTTTCCGATACTCTATCATCTTTTTCTATGTGTCATCCCACTCCTATAGATATCTTTGAATGAAGTCTTGCATCTCATGCATTACTCCCACTTCCTCATCTCTTATATACAAAGATTTTTCCAGTATCTCTATCACGAACAATCCCGTATGGAATAGGTTGTTTATAGTCAAAGTTTGTCTCAGCAACACCTCTTTGCATATACTCATAATTTTGAAGGAGAATATCTTCAAAATTGATATTGCTTACATCTATAAATCCAGAAACTCTCTCAATATTTGCAAAAATAACCGCGTTTTTAATGACCATAATCTGGCGCATCATCTTGTCTTGTACTACTTGATTCATAGTTATGGAAGGGTTATACGAATAATCTCACGGATAAGAGGAAATCCGGTTTTCTTTTTTGCTAAAAGTTTTTTTATCCCTTTGAGGGTCTCAAATCACTCTGCTCTTTTTTTCTCTTTTGCTAGCATTTCTAGTGCTTCCTCTACGGTTTTTCCACTTCAGAGAAGTTTTCCAAAATACTTATTTCTTGAGTCTCAGAAACAAGATGCAATGATATCACCTCAAAATGAATAGTTATCAAACTCTAAGTCATCTTCTCCTCAAAGGAGCTTGATAATACCTCTTGTTTCTTTTAAGAGGTTACAAGTATAGTATCCGAGAGTTGAAGATGCGTATCATTTTCCTTCGTGGTATCACAGGACGATAGACATAACGTTTTTTAGAGCCCCATAGAGCTCTATGTTTTTTATCCCATGGTTTACTATATGTACCTCTAGGTTTTTATACTGAAAAATATTTTTAAGTTTTTCTCACATTTGTGCATCAACTATACCTATATCGGCTCCAAGAGGGGCATCATTTACGAGTTCTTGTGCGATCATTCATCATGAAAGTACACCATAATAGTGTGGAAACTTTTTGAGAAGTTTTTTGATACCTTCACCTATAGTTTCCAGTGTTTCATTGTTAATCCCTTTTGCAAGGTTTAGAAGAATCACTCACTTTTTTAGTTGTGGTTTTATCTCCGCAATCAAATCTACAACTCTTTGGCTTGGTACTGCGATAATGATAATATCTACAGAAGGAATAATATCTTTTGGATGTGTCGTAAAAATAATCTTTTCCGATACTTTTACTCCTTCAAAGAAATATGGATGCCTACGAAATTTTTTGAGAAAATTGATACTGAATTCATCTTTATCTGTTGCGTAGAGTCAAACGATGTCTTCCCTATCACCAATATGTTTTAACATTGCAAACCCAAAAGCTCAAGTTCAAAAAAGGAGAATATTCACGCAAATATTTTTAAGCTATATTATACGCGTAGTCTAGTGGTTTCTTTGAAAAATCAAAAAGTTTTAAGATTTTATCTCTTCTCCTTCTTTTTTTAATTCGTTGTAAAAATACGTTCATACGATACTAATATCTTCTCCTATTTTTAGTTCATTTCCATGACCATTTATTGCAGCAATACGTTCTTGTAATTCTTGAGTTTGTTGTTGCATGTTTTCTGAGACATATCTTACGCTCTTCCCTGTAAAAAATATCCCAATATTTGGATTACTAAGAGCTGAAAGTGCTTGAAGAATACTTCCCTTTCAAAGCTCTTTGAGTCCTAAACACTTATCTCCATCTCAAAGATATGCCGTTATATGAGCAACGATTGGGTTTGAAAGTATCGATCGTATCTTTTGGTTACTCACTGCGAGAAGCGCAAGTTGTATTTCTTCATCTTCTTGGGTCCCTTCTATTTCCAAAAAGATGTTATATGAAAGATCTTCGTTTTTTCCTGTAACCACTGAGCTGTGTATTTCTGTAGAGTTTACTCGAAAAAGTGACAAAATATTGAGAAATTTATCGAGACTTCCTGAACCTTCAGATACATGAAGAGCGACGATAGTTCTATTTGGTTGTTTTAAGCACTCTACTGGAGCCTCTTCATTTGCTATAACAAGAAATTTTGTTCTATTTTTTGGATTATCTTGGACATTTTCTCTCTTTATTTCAAGTCCATACCTCTCTGCTGCATCAGCAGAAGCTATAGCAAGTTTTGTGACATCTTGTGTTTCACTGATATGTTTTGCTGCACCTGCAGTATCTCAATAGTCTTCTGTTGAGAGTCACATTTCACGCATCGTTCCTTCGCACTGAGCAAGAGCCTGCCAATGAGAGATAACTTTCTGCGCCTGCGATATATCGGTTCCCGGAAGCCCCATAAGCATATGCCTGATTCTCTCATATCTTCCTGCTACTACTTTGATTCCTGTAGTATTGTAAAAGTAGTTCATATTTTCTCAAACAGGCCCCGCTATCGTATTTCCAACTGGAAGTACTCCTATATGTCCTTCTTTTATTTTTTTATGTACTGCGGCAAAGTTTGTGAGTCATTCTATCTCTCCTATCCTATATCTTACTGTCTTCAATACTCCATCTATTTTCTCTACTCTTTCTTGCCCTTCTTGAGTGATTTTAAGTTGCTTATACATGAGTTTTGCTACACCATGACTATAAGCTCCAGGTTCTCACTGATAATACACATTGATTACTCTCTCCACTTGTTCTAAAGTTTCAGTTCTGAGTGCTCTTGTAGTAACTGATACTTCTTCCCAAGGAGATTTTTCCACAAGAGTTCAGGTCATTTCATCTCCTCACATATCTTGTGCTGTAAGAGTTCCATACGCTGTTGTGCCGATTATTTCATTTCCAGTCATACTATCATGTTTAGGGTATAAAAAAAGAGTTCTTCGTTTGTTTGAAGAACTCTTGGTTGGGTATAAAGTTATGCGTACTTTAAAAGTTCTTCATTTTATTTGAGAAAAAGAAGAAGAAAAAGAATGCAGTATATTTTCTTGCTTGGTTCATCTGTAGAAAATTACGTAAGTATTTTTATAATAACTTTTTAGACTTTTGCAAATTTTTTAGAAATAATTGTTTTATTTGACAAAAATAATTTTTATAAAATAATAATACTTACTTATATGCTTACTATTTTTTATGGTCCCTCTTTCATCTTCTCCAAGTTCTCATAGTGAACACAGAGCCTCTTTTGCTCAACTGAGTGATTGAATGTGAGCATGAACACATCCTTACAAGCTGTTAAAAATGCTCTATGAAAGTTTTGGAAAACCTATAGACTCCCATGAAATACAGGGTAAATTAGGGATCAATCGTAACTCTCTTAGTGGAGCGGTAAATACTCTCAGAATTCGCTTAAAAGTGAATTTCCCAAGTAATGAATATCAGGTTATCTCTGATAATGGATATGGACTCTATCATATATCTGCAAATGGTAGTACAAAAGCTGCACTCCCTGAATGAACGAGAGTAAAGCGCCAAAATTCAAGATGAGCAGCCGTAGACTCTACTAGACAGGCAGTCAATACAGTAGTACGTACGCCTGTAGCGAAAAAAACTCCTCCATCTTCAAAAGGTAGATGATCTGGAGCACAGTCAGTACAAAGCAAAGCAAAAGGCGATGTAGCACAGGTGCTAGTAGCTCCTTCTAGTTCTGTTACTAGTCCAAATGCACGCGCCCTTTGACTGTATGACCCATCATCTAAAGTATGGCAACTGTATGCTATTTTATCAAAAAGTGTTTGACAGCCTGTTTGAGCTGATGTCGTAAAAGCTCTTTTTCCTGATGCATACCAAAACATGGTAAATGCTCTAGGAAACCTCAAGGAAAGACTCTCTCTTCATGGATTTACTATAAAAAAACAAAAAGAAAAAAATAGGGTTTTGAGCTATACGCTATGCCTCGCTTGAGATGGAGACGTAGAAGAAAATGATGCATGAGAAGAGGTAGGAGAAGAAGTAAGTATTGAGAGTGTATATAGCAAAAAATCTCTTGAACTTTTCCCCACAGGAAGGCAAAAAAGGATACGCTATAGATACACGTTTACTCGAGAGAGTAAGATGAGCATATCTCTTAGTGATGAGAAAAGTGGAACGAAAGAACAACTCACTTTTACTCAAGATGAAACGTATGCACTCTGGATTTTATCGACGCTCTTAAGTCCTGCCTCCTTTGAAAAGTGACTCCTCATGCCATCTCTCACTTTAGAAAGACTTATTGGGAAAGAAGATATTATTTCTCAAGCAATAAAAGTAATAAACAAAAAATTGGCTCCTATAGGAGTACAAATATCCACTCTTGATTTTGAAGGGAAACACTTTGAAAAAGGTGGAGATTTTTACCTTGTTATACAGTAGATTTTTTTCTTGCTTTTTCCTTGAGTACTTCATAGGTAAACACAACTATAGCATTCCAAAGCCTCTGAATTCTTTTTATCTTTTGTGGTCAATATATGAGTCTATACAACCACTCAAATCAAAGCCTACGAAAACTTTCTGGGGCTCTTTTTTGTAGTCCTGTAAAGTAGTCAAATGATCCTCCAACTCCAATACCAAAAACAACATTTGGGCATTGGGACATAATCTCTGCAATATTTTCCTCTTGTCTTTTCATTCCAAGTGTTGAAAATAAAAATTGCTCTCAAGTGTTCTTTATCTGCGCTATAATATCTTCTTTTTGCTCTTCTTTCCAAATATAGTATCGAATCACCAGTCACGGAAATGCTGCCTGAACTTTCTCTACAAAAACTTGTTGTGAAGCTATTTTCGCTGCATCTTTTGGATTGTACAGATCCACTACTGTAATTTCTTTTTTATTTTTAGCTGCAAACTGAAGTACATCTTTTGTGAGATCACTTCCACATATTCTCTCTCCATACTTTTCGTATAGAGCTTTTTTTTGCCTCAAAAGTCTATAAATATACATAGGTAAAGAACATATATCTCAAAGAAGGGATTTTTTTGAATCAAGTATTTGGTATGCGAGATAGAGTCCTACTCCATCTGGAAGGAGGAAGTCTGCCTTGCGCAACATATCTGCATACTCTGAGTCCTTTTTAGTGATCAGAAGTATCTCAGGATTTGGTGTAAATACAACAAAAGGATGCTGTTTCTCGACAGTAATCATCTCAAAAAAGTCTTTGTATCGCAAATGCGAAAGAGGGATTCAAAATATTTCCATATGTATAGATATATGCCATACAATATTCAAAAAGAGAAAAAAGAAAAATCTATAGAGTGAAAAAAAAGAAGCGTTTGTCCAATAGTAATTTTTTACACTACAAAAAAAGTACGGTACAATATATAGGTATTTATATCTTAGCCTTCGACGTATATGACTCTTTATAAATGGGCTGATGCCAACTCAGCGTCTGCTGTTGGTGAAATTATGTGTGAAGATATAGAAGTGTGTCATGAAATAGATGTTACTGCCGCACAAATAGACCTCATTTTATCGTAAGACAAGAAAAGCCTAACCCTGAAAATACCCGAGCGCAACGGGTATTTTTGCTTTTATAGAGCGAAAAACAAAATATGTAAAAAACGAGTTGATTTTAGGAAAAAACCTCTATAATGTCTAACTACAGATAAGTAACTACGTATATGGAAGACGACACGTCCGACACATTTTTAAGAAAGAGATCACTCTCTGTTGTTATATCTGTACTAAGAAAAACATAGGTTGCCTAAGTATTTATAGGTAGCTTTTTTTGTGCAACATTATTTTATTAAAAAACATATATGCAAACCTCTTTTCTTTAGCTACTTTGAGAGATTCTCTCATCGTACTACAAGAAAATCAGGCAACTATTTCCCCTCATCATCCGAGAAACACATTTTTATCTAATAACTATATTATGAATAATCAATTTTTGTCTTGAAATCAAGGAACTATGATCCTTGAAAAACCAACACAAGATCCAATAATAACCATACAACCAGTTCCTTTTACTCACACAATCCACTACACTCCACAAGTCTATACTCATAAAGTCATCACTGACAAAGAAGAGGCAAAATCTATATGGAACCTCTTTGCAAACCCTGATGTACTTTTTGAAAATTGGGACTTCCTTATGACATTTTATAACGAGTTTCATCATTCTCTCCAGTTTTTCGTAGGATATGTTTGAGAAACTCCTGTAGGGCTTATCCCTCTCAACCTTGATACAGATACAGGAAAATTAGAATCATTTTTCAGCAAAAAAGCACAACATCCTGTATTTATTAAAAAATGATATGAAGGAGTAGTAGACTTTCTTCTTTCAAAAATCGAAAGTCCAATAAACCTCGAGTACGTATACTTTACGAGCACGCAAGATTGGGCTCCTGAAGGGTTTGACTTTCAAATGGGACTCTATGACCTTGATGTACGCCCTTTCGAGTCTGGAGAAGCGTATTTACAGCATATAAATGCTGGATTTCCTTCAAAGAAGAGAATCAAATACAATGCGGAACATAGAAAAGTAAAAGAACAAATTTCAAATATTACCGTAAATAGACTCAGTGATATTGAAACGCTTTTTGATTTTAACATAAGGAGCGTTACTATGGAGCACTATGGAGAAGTATCATGATTTCTCAATGAACCATATAAAAATGGTTTTAGAAAACTCCTTCAATCATCGTTTGAAACATACCTCTTTAGCTTTGAAGTTGACGGAAAAGTTCACGATATAGAGCTCGTTTT
>CAYTMN010000001.1:0-9651 GCA_964438925.1 uncultured Candidatus Peribacteria bacterium | reverse complement strand
GTCGGTCAGGCGGTATCACTCGCCGGACTCCAGGAAATACTCTCTATCACCTTACTGGATCAACAAGTAAAGAAATCCAAAACCTTGGAAAATTTGCAAATCTTCATGTGATAGATTTTGCTATAAAAAATGGATGTAGTTTCTACAATGCTGGTACTGGTGACTATAACTGGAAAGAAAAACTTGGTCTCAATAAAGTAAACCTCTATAAATACGTTGGGAAATAATATCTTTTCCCTTTTTTTCTAAAACTCATATAATCCTTTTCGTTTGTAGATTTAAAACATAGTATGTTTGAAGGTAAGAAGGTGGCTATAGTCTGCGACTGGCTTGTAGACCTTGGTGGAGCTGAAAAGGTACTTGAATATTTTTTAGAGATATTTCCTCAAGCAGATATATACACTTCTGTATTTTTTCTCAAAGATACTCCTCAGTTTGAAGGGAAAAATATACATACAAGTTTTATACAAAAAATTCCCTTTTTAAAAAAACGCCACAAGATGTGTCTCACTCTTAGGCCTCTCGCATTTGAAAGTTTTAACCTCAGTGAATACGATATCGTCCTCTCAAGCTCAACTGCTGAAAGTAAGGGGGTTATTACAAAGCCACATACACTTCACATTTGCTACTGTCATACGCCAGTTCGATACTTTTGGAGTCACTACCATGAATACCTCAAGATGTTGGAGTTTGGAGTACTCAATCCAGTAGTTCGTTTTTTGATGCCTAAGCTAGTACATACACTCAGAAAGTGGGATTATCTTGCGGCACAAAGACCTGACTTTTTTATAGCTAACAGTCACAATACCCAAAATAGAATACAAAAGTACTATAAAAGAAATTCTGAGGTCATTTCTCCTTGAATTGATTTTGAAGACTTCCCTCTCAAAGAGACAAAAAAAGACTATTATTTTTATGCTGGGAGATGTATCCCTTACAAGAGGTTTGATATCGTTGTAGATGCGTTCAATAAAAGTTGAAAGCCTCTGATAATAGCAACAAATACAGACAATGCCCTATGTAAAAGCCTCATAAAAAAATCAAAAGATAATATCACTTGGGTTATCCATCCTCAAAAGAGTCAACTTGCTGAACTATATGGTGAAGCGAGAGCTTTCCTATTTCCTCCAGAAGAGGATTTTTGACTCTCACCTATTGAGGCTATGGCTACAGGAACTCCTGTTATAGCGTACAAAGCATGAGGGGCGCTTGAAACGGTACAAGAAGGAGTAAGTGGAATATTTTTTGAAGCTCAAACTCCTAATGCCCTTAACAAAGCAATCGAGGATTTTGAAATGATTGAATTTGATCCTGTAAAAATACGAGAGAGTGTTTCAAACTTTAGTAAAGAATACTTCAAAAAAGAGATTTCTTCTTTCATAGAGAAAAAACTATCATCCCTTACATAAGGGATTTTTATTTGACGAATTTTTTTAGTATCACAGAACGAGTTGTGCTCTCAGAGGCTTCTCCTTCACAAGAAAATACCTTAAAGTACTCTAAGTTCAAGTGCAAAAGATTGCCTGAAAGCTGCACATCAAGTTGTTTGAGTGGAAGCTTGAGTATATCTTTTCCGTATGCATCTATAAGGGGAAAGTCGAAGTTAGCAAGTGCTGTTTCTCAAACAAAGGCTCCTGTAATTTGGTCGTAGCTTTTTCTTTTTCTCTCTATAAAATCATGTACAACCATATTGGCACCACTTTTATATATTCCTGTAGGGTATGAAAGTCCGCTTGCAAATACTGTTAACGTATTATTATCTGTGGTAGTTACCAGTCAATCTCCATTTACAAAGTATGGAAAATATTCCTCCCGAACCTTGGTATCTCCATCAAAAAGTCCCAATTTTACATAGTAGGTTTTTGTTCCTGTAAACGTCCCTACGATATTGTTAAATTGAATTTGGTAAGTGTTTCCTGCTAGAAGATCCGTGTTGAGTGTCCCAGAGTACTTATCTACAGATCAGGTTGCAGCAGTACTACAAGACTGTACTTCCTTTTTGAGATTTCCAAACTCTAAGAAGTAGCTAGTCCTTCAACTACATCAAGCAATAGGAATATCTCCGCTTGAAGACTCAAGAGTTAAAAAGTCAGTAAAATAGTAGTCAAATCTATCAGTTGTTCCTGTAAAATAATCAGCTCAAGAATTAAACCCAGTAAAGGTAGGATTTGCACTTAAAGTTGAGGAAGTTGTGAAAAAATCGAGAGAAAAATTATCTACTCATAGTACGTTTCTCCCTGGAGTGATACTAAGAGTAAGAGATGGTGGAGTTACAACTTGTAGGCTTTGATATCTTAGAATTTGTCACTTCCCACTATTGGATATATACAGCGCTTTCTGGATAGAGTCATAGTAGAGTCATGTTGGCTCGTCAAGTCATGCTTCACTTCAAAGTAGTGTATATATTCTTGAGGTGACAATGTCGTAATAGAGTATTCTGTTGTTGAGCGTATCACTGATGAAAAGCTTTCATTCTCAAACTGCGAGTCAAGTAGGGCTATTGAGAGATATTGCATTCCCATTTTTTCCTTCCTGCATCGAATCTCATGAAACTCAAAGTCCAACTACTCGTACTCACGCAACTGCTGGAGTAGTGATGTTATACTTAAGAATTTGGTGCCCTCCAGTATCGGCTATATATCTGTCAACTCCAAAGCTTGCTACTCCTGTAGGACTCGTATAGTCTCATAAAAGTTTTGTAGCTCAAAGCATAATACTCCCAGAGAAAAACTTTGTCTGAATAGAGGAAACATCAGTACTTACTCCAGTAAAAATATCTCCTCATTCCCCTTCAAAAGGAATAAATGGAAAAGTAACAAGATGGTTTGTATCTCGAATAGTACTTCAAGAATTGCAGTAATAATCTCTTTTTTGCTTCTCTCATATATACATAAATCCTCATGTATAGAGATTTTTTTGTATTTTTACCAGTGCTCCTGAAGAAAATGTTTTGAGTTGCGACTTATTTTCAGCACCATTGATAGCATTATAGAGTTGCTGAATCGCCATATCTTGGTCTTTTGTGTTCTCTAAAGTGCTCTTTTGTATAGAAATATTTTTAATCCCAGAGGTAATAAAAAACATCACAGAACTCATAAGAACTGTTGAAATCGTGACTGCTACTATAAGTTCAATAAGGGTAAATCCTCTGAATGAATACCTCATAAAAGTGATGCATAAAAATGATACTGCGATTATATGATTTTTTTTGTCTTCTCCAAAGCTTTTAGTGGGTTTTTTCCAAATCTTTAGAGCCTGAAAATGTACCTGAAAAATGAAATATACTTTGTCAAACAAAAAGTTTTACTTTTGGCTTAGAAATATGGTAGAATAGAGATAAAGTTACATTTTTATACTTTTCTATGACCGAAAAACAAGATATTTCTTCAAATGGAAGCCAATTTGATGCTCTAAATCCACTAGATGATTTAGTATCAAAAGAACCAGGTACTCCACAAAATACAAATACACTACCACCAAAACCCTCTGTGACTGGCGCAGGAGACTGAATGCTTGATGCTATACTTAAAGATATTGATGCAGGGACTCCTGAAAATGCAAAACCTCAAGAACTCGTCATAAACTGACTTGAGGATCTTGCTGTTTTTTGCGTACAAAACTCGTATGATTATTTTAAAATTGAGCCACAAGAAAGTGATGTTGAAGTAACCTTTGTAAAAGAAGATAGAGAAGCAGAGAAAAAGTTTATAAAGTTTCCTTTGTATACAAGTATCACTCTCAAGGCTAAAAATATTTCTTGATTTGATCTTGCAGTAACTGATAAGGTGCAAGAAGGAAAATGAGAACTTAAAGTTGGAGGAAAAACATACATCATCATGACGAAATCTGCTCCGTGAAAATATGGAGAAAGTCTTTTTGTAAAAGTAAAAATTCAAGAAATAAAGGTAAAGAAAAAGATGTCTTTTGGACAACTTCTCTCTTTCTTTTGAGCTACAAGTTTTGTTGCGTTTGTTATGTGAGCTGCATTTATCACTTTTGTTATCCTCAATGCAAAAACAGTAGATGACGTTCGTTTCTTCAACGATCTTTGAATCAAGCTCAATGATATCAATACCTTTATAGGAAAAATTGTATTTTTTATCTTTTCTATTCTTGTATTTATCGAGACTATCGTGCTTGCAGTATTTTTGTTTAAGTTTTATCTCACTAAGAAAACTGAAAAATCCCGCAAAAGAACTTTTGGTATCATCTCATGACTTCTTTTACTCATTACTTTTTCTACTGCGTATGGTTGGCTTGATCTGGATAAAAGGATTAAAGCTCTCCCAAACTGGCAAGAAGTAGATTATGGAGATGTTCAAATACTTGATAATGAAAAGCTTATTAGTGATAAGTTTGATAAAAGTGAAGCTCTTATAAAAGACACTACTCGTCTTATTGGACCTATTACTCTCAAATATGACCTTTCTCTTTTTCAAGAAAAAGAAGAAAAACAAGGATACAAAGTAGTAAAATATATTTGGAATTTTGGAAGTGGAGAATCTGAAGAGAAACTTGATCCTATTATGATAAAGCTCTTTGATAAGTCTCAAACATACAATGTTTCTCTTGTAGTTGAAGAAATAGATCCCCTTTGAAAAACTATCGAGAAAAAAGTGGAAAATGTACGAAGTGTAAGTATTGATGGAGTTGTAAAAGTAAAAAGAGAAGTTCAAAAAAATGGAGGTGTCTTGATGGAATTTGATGCGTCAGAACTCAAAGAAAAAGGACGTATAGAGTGGTTTATGGAAAATGCCGATGGTGAGACAAAACTCGCTTGGTCTGGAGCCATATTTATTCCATGACAAATATTTTACGAAGAAGCCCTTATAGGTATGTACATTCGAGAAGATACCAATACTGAGAAAGGTGAAGCTTTTGACAAGATATTTGTAGTTATGCCTGAACAAACAAACAATATTGGATGAACGATAGAGTTTAAACAAGATGTCGAAAATGATTTAAAGTATACGTTCAAAGTAAAAGATATTAAGACTGCTTTTTGAGACTGACTCGTAAAAGAATTTAAATGGAAATTTGCTGATAAAGAAGAAATAAGGGTTGCTGATGCTATGGATGTAGAATGATCTAGTACGATAGTGCATGATTTTACTAGCTACGGGAAACAAGATATAAAGGTTACTATGAAAGATGCGAGTGGAAATGTAAAAGAACTCACTACAAGCATCAATATAGTAAAAGTAGTGCGTCTAAAAGAGTCTCTCAAGATATCTGATGGCGAAAACACTCCTATCGAGACAAAGTATGAAGCGAAAACAAATGAATACTATATCAATGGTTTATGAATTCCTTCAAAACTTAAGTTTGACGCCAGAGATGTAAGGTCTGACAACATTGTATATTCTCTAAGCGAAATTCAATGGGATGTATGAGATGATGGGAAAAAAGAAGGAAAAGGAAATACATTTGAATACCAAATAGATACAGAATGAAACTATATCATTGCTGTGAACTATACATTTAAGCACAGAAAAATAGCTACTGATACTGTGATACTCACTCAAAAAGTGTATGTAGAGGCCGTGAAAAAAGAAGCTATTATTGATTTTAAGATAGAAAAAGATAGTAACTATGCTCCAGTAGTTGTAAAACTTGATGGATCTCGTTCTACTGTGAAAGATGATAACATCATAAAGTTTACCTATGACTATGGTGATGGTGTAGTAGATGAAAGATGAGAAGCTATCGTTGATGGACATCTGTATGGTAAAGCTGGGGAGTACACTATAAAACTCACTGTACAAACAGAAAAAGGGAAAAAGTATACTACTGCAAAAAAACTCGTACTCTCTCCAAAACCACAAGTTGCAGAGATAGGGGTAAGTATGAAACAAGCTCCAATCGGACAATGAATCGACTTTAGCTCTGACAAGTCAGAGTGACAAATAGTCTCATACTACTGGGACTTTGGAGATGGGACAAACTCAACTGACGCAAACCCTACACATGCATACAAAAAGACTTGAAGTTTTAAGGTACTTTTAAAAGTTGGCTTTAGTAACGGAAACTTTGAGGAAGATACTCTTACAATTGCTATTGAATAGTCGAGATATTTCACACATTCTCAGTCATTTATTTCATCATTTTTTCTCATATGTATCTTTTTGAAATACTCCTTTTTGTTATCCTTATATCTTTTACTCTCGCAGCTCTCTCTATAGCACCTTTTGTCCCTACGAGAAAAAATGATCTTCCAAGAATTCATGCTCTTGCAGGACTCAAACCTGGACAGGTATTTTTTGAGATGGGTTTTTGAGATAGTAGAGTATGTCGATATATCGCAAAAAATAATCCAAAAGCTACGGTTATAGGTATAGATATGTGCTTCCCACTCTATGTCATAGCAAAAGTATGGCTTGTACTCTCCCCTATAAAAAATCTCCAAATACAGTTTGGAGATGGATTTTCGCAAGATCTCAAAAATGTAGATGTTGTATATGTTTTTTGAGTTCCTGATAGTATGAAATGACTTCAAAAAAAGTTTGAAAAAAGCCTCAAAAAAGGAGCAAAAATTATATCGTATGTATGCGAGATGAAAGAATGGAAAGGAAAAGTAACAAAACATAAACCAGATACCAATACTCTTTCACTCAATGTACATATAAAATAGATGTTCATACACTCGTATTTACTTTTTTTATAAAATATTTATAGTATACAAAAATACTATGAATTGTCCTTTCCACTCTACCATATCTGAAGACAGAGAACAACCTCAAGAAAATACAACTTTTGAGGCTATAAAAGTTTTAGCTCCTTATTTTTTAAAAATACTCGGAAAAAAGATTTCTCAAACAAGTGTATGAAATCTTTCTTTACAAGAATTGATACAGTTAGCAGTAGAAAGTGAAGACCAGATGCGAGTAGAAATATCACGAAAGTACAGTGATATTCCATTTAGATGAAATACTCTTACTCATATTCCTGCTCCTAGCTGTTTTGAGGAAGAAGTACTCCAAAAGTATCACCTCGCCTGTAAACTTAGCTGAAAAAGGATGTTATGACTTTCACTTCCTGACTTTATTGCTGGAACAAGTTTTATATTTAGATTTTTTTATGCTGCTGAAAATCTTCTTCAACAACAGTGAAAAGCAAACTGTATGACAGAAGTGATGCATCATCCAAAGACGCTCGCTTTTCTACGTAGATATATGACTGTTTGAAAACAAAGATTGAGTCTTATTGTGTGAGAACTTTATTGACTGTCTTGAGTTGAAGAGTTTGAGTTTGAGCATATTTACACTCCACTAGCAGAAAGATTTTTTTTCATAGGGCAAGACTCTCGTTGAAACTTTCTCACCGAGGATGAACTCCTTCAGTCAGTGAGACAACGCGTATCACAAAAAACAAAGACAGTACCTTTTTCAGCTTGCCCTGTATTTTGAACTGTTATGTTTAGTGAACTATATGAAACACTCTTTGAGATATATTTTTTTGCGAGGGGTATGAGCAATTCTCACTCTATTTCATAGGGAGAATATTGTGAACTTTTATAGTCTATAGAATAAAAATTATTCACATTCGCTGTTTTTTATATATACTCTTTTGCAGATATATTCCCTATGCAAAAAGTACTCTTTTTCTTGTTTTGCACTATTTTTTTCTGGATTAACTATCAGATTCTTATTTCTGATATACAAAAAAAGGTTATTCCCAATGTATACCTCAAATACCTTTTGCTGCTTGTTCCATTTTTTCTAGGATATACGATTGTATATTCCTCTTTAGACTGGCAATACTTGGCATTACAAACTCTTCTCACGTTATGAGTTTCTTTTTGACTGTATTATTTCTGACTCTGGTGAGCTGGAGATGCAAAGTACTTACTCGTCCTGAGTCTTTTCCTACTACAAACTTGAGTCATTCCATTTGTCTCAAATATTGCACTTCTTACACTAGGATATCTATGACTTTATTGCCTATATTTCTACCTTTATAAACTTCCGTTTAACCGAGCGTATAGTACGTATATTTTTTCAAATATGTTCCAAGACATCAAAGATAGGTTGCATACTTTTTTGAAAACCTGATCTGAAGGAATAATAGTTTCTAATGCCTTTAAAAAGGTTTCTCGTTTTCTCCTACTGTTTCTTACTCTTTTTGTATGACTTCGTCTCGTGAGAATGTACATAGTTGGGAAATTTCTACCAAAGGAGATGCTCACTAGTACACTTTTTTGAATACATTTCTATGATTATATTCCTCTCATATGAATCCCTTTATTTATTTTTCTTGTTATTTTCTGAAAGATCCTCTACGGATATGTTCGAAACTTTACGAGCAGAGTTATGCTGTTTATAGGACATAAAGCTCCAAACGCAGAATACGTAGATTTTTTCTATACACTTATCGCTTTTTATTTTTTAAGTACGTATATATTGTATGAACTTTTTCAATCTCCAGAATATATACTCCATAAACTTTCTCTCATTTTTTCTATATACCTAGGGGTTTTCTTTATTTTCTTGGTTCTAAGATATGTTTACAATGTCACCTTTCAAATAGGAGAAATGCGCTATGTTCCTTTTTCTGACTTGCAAAAGTGAGAAATAGTCGATAAACTTTATCTTTTAAAGCTTTTGTGAAATCAAAGTTATCCTCACTCTTGAGAAGATGCCTTGTTTATAAAGCATATGGACATCCCTATAGACGCTGAAAGTTGTACACATATTCAAAAAATATTTTCGAGAATTAATGCGTATCATAAAAAACATAAAACTGCTTGATTCCAGGAGTTTATCTATATAAAAGTTCTAAATTCTTTCTCTTTTTGAATATATATATTTTGAGGTTTTGTTATTACATCTGTCTTTTGAACCAATATTTTACACATGCTTATTACAAAATTTGCAGACTTTTTTCACTTGGTGATCTACTAATAACTACGATTGTACCTTGAGTTCATCATCTCACCGTTTTTCATAGTATGTTTTCCATATTCCTTCACATTTTCAGTATAAGCTACACTTTTCGCATTTTTCTGGCTTCACTCTTCCTGTCATTTTTCTTCCCGACACTACATCTTCATTTAAAAAGTCTGGAGCTGAGTGAGTAACAGATGTATAGATCTTTACTTCTTGTATCTCTGAAACATTGTTTTCTAGGTACTCAGGAAAATAGCACAATGGTACATAGCGTACTCGATATGTCATTTGGTTATCATTCCCCCAATCTAAAAGTTTTCGCATATATGGTGCCGCCTTACTTATACGAGGCATCAGCTTTTCAAATTCGTTATTTACTCATCATTGATTTGGATCTGCGAATATAAACTCACTACTTCCTAAGCATCAAAGCTCTTTTATGAGTTTTCCTATTTCTGGTAGACATTCATAGTTTCCATTTTCTATCGCTGTATTTGTCCCTATTTTACGCTTCTCAAAACCAAGTGCTTGCCAGTTTTTTATTCATTGTATGAGTTTTTCAAACGATTTTGGAGTCGAAGTAACGAGATTGTGAACCTCAGGAGTATGTCCATGAATGGAAAATACAATACTATCGAGTACATCTAAGTCGTAGAATTTCTTAGCAAATTCGTAGTCTGAAAGTCTATTTCCATTGGTAACAAGATATACATGTCTAAAGTTTAAAGTTTTTATAAACTTCATAATCACAAAAAAGTCCTTTCGT